>NZ_JBSFJC010000018.1:0-90653 GCF_053597855.1 Kitasatospora sp. NPDC001225 | reverse complement strand
GCAACACAGAACAAGGGTTGCGCTCGTTGCGGGACTTAACCCAACATCTCACGACACGAGCTGACGACAACCATGCACCACCTGTATACCGACCACAAGGGGGCACCTGTCTCCAGGTGTTTCCGGCATATGTCAAGCCTTGGTAAGGTTCTTCGCGTTGCGTCGAATTAAGCCACATGCTCCGCTGCTTGTGCGGGCCCCCGTCAATTCCTTTGAGTTTTAGCCTTGCGGCCGTACTCCCCAGGCGGGGAACTTAATGCGTTAGCTGCGGCACCGACGACGTGGAATGTCGCCAACACCTAGTTCCCAACGTTTACGGCGTGGACTACCAGGGTATCTAATCCTGTTCGCTCCCCACGCTTTCGCTCCTCAGCGTCAGTAATGGCCCAGAGATCCGCCTTCGCCACCGGTGTTCCTCCTGATATCTGCGCATTTCACCGCTACACCAGGAATTCCGATCTCCCCTACCACACTCTAGCCTGCCCGTATCGAATGCAGACCCGGGGTTAAGCCCCGGGCTTTCACATCCGACGCGACAGGCCGCCTACGAGCTCTTTACGCCCAATAATTCCGGACAACGCTCGCACCCTACGTATTACCGCGGCTGCTGGCACGTAGTTAGCCGGTGCTTCTTCTGCAGGTACCGTCACTTGCGCTTCTTCCCTGCTGAAAGAGGTTTACAACCCGAAGGCCGTCGTCCCTCACGCGGCGTCGCTGCATCAGGCTTTCGCCCATTGTGCAATATTCCCCACTGCTGCCTCCCGTAGGAGTCTGGGCCGTGTCTCAGTCCCAGTGTGGCCGGTCGCCCTCTCAGGCCGGCTACCCGTCGTCGCCTTGGTAGGCCATTACCCCACCAACAAGCTGATAGGCCGCGGGCTCATCCTGCACCGCCGGAGCTTTCCACCAACCCCCATGCGGAGGAAGGTCGTATCCGGTATTAGACCCCGTTTCCAGGGCTTGTCCCAGAGTGCAGGGCAGATTGCCCACGTGTTACTCACCCGTTCGCCACTGATCCACCCCGAAGGGCTTCACCGTTCGACTTGCATGTGTTAAGCACGCCGCCAGCGTTCGTCCTGAGCCAGGATCAAACTCTCCGTGAATGTTTACCCGTAATCGGGTCGACACCCGCGTTGAGCGGCACGGCAACCACCGGAATAAGGTGATCCCGCGCACTGCGTCCTCGCTAGTGTTTGTTTCAAAAGGAATCTCCAACCCCAGTCGCAATGACCGAGGCCGGGGATGTCAACATATCTGGCGTTGACTTTTGGCACGCTGTTGAGTTCTCAAGGAACGGACGCTTCCTTCGGACCGCCTTCCAGCGGACCCTCCGGGCTTCGTTCTTTCGTGTTTCCAGCTTATCAGATGTTTTCCGCTCCGTTTTCCGGAGTTTCATTCATCGGATTCGCTTTCCGCTTTGCCGCCCCGGTCTCCCGCGGCGACTCCGGAACTGTACGGGCACCGGCCCGCCACATGCAAATCGTCCCGCCCCGCTGTCGCGGGACGGGACGATCCGTCGTTCGAGCACCGTCAGGCGCGGCCCATCTCCTCGGCGATGGCCGCCGCGAAGGCGTCGATGTCGGCCTCCGTGGTGTCGAAGGCGCACATCCAGCGGACCTCGCCGGTGTGCTCGTTCCAGAAGTAGAAGCGGTAGCGCTTCTGGAGCCGCTCGCTCACCTCGCGCGGGAGGATCGCGAACACCGCGTTCGCCTGGGCCGGGCGGACCACCTCGACGCCGTCGATCTTCCGGACCGCGGCCTCCAGGCGGCTGGCCATCGCGTTGGCGTGGCCGGCGTTGCGCAGGTAGAGGTCGCCGGAGAGCAGGGCCTCGAACTGGACCGAGACGAAGCGCATCTTCGAGGCGAGCTGCATCGAGGTCTTGCGCAGGTACGTGATGTTGCGAACCCGCTCCGGGTTGAGCACCACCACGACCTCGCCGAACAGCAGGCCGTTCTTCGTCCCGCCGAAGGAGAGCACGTCGACGCCCACGTCGGTGGTGAAGGCGCGCAGCGGCTGGCCGAGCGAGGCGGCGGCGTTGGCCAGGCGGGAGCCGTCCACGTGGACGAGCATGCCCAGCTGGTGGGCGTGCTCGGTGATCGCGCGGATCTCGTCGGCGGTGTAGAGGGTGCCGAGCTCGGTGCTCTGGGTGATGGAGACCGCGAGCGGCTGCGCGCGGTGCTCGTCGCCGAAGCCCCAGGCCTGCTGGTCGAGCAGCTCGGGGGTGAGCTTGCCGTCCGGGGTGGGGACGGTGAGCAGCTTGATGCCGCCCATCTTCTCCGGGGCGCCGCCCTCGTCCACGTGGATGTGGGCGGACTCGGCGCAGACCACCGCGCCCCAGCGCGGGAGCAGGGCCTGGAGGGCGACCACGTTGGCGCCGGTGCCGTTGAAGACGGGGTAGGCCTCGGCCTTGTCGCCGAAGTGGCGACGGAAGACGTCCTGGAGGTGGGCCGTGTAGTCGTCCTCGCCGTAGGCGATCTGGTGGCCGCCGTTGGCGAGGGCTATCGCGGCGAGGACCTCCGGGTGCACGCCGGCGTAGTTGTCGCTGGCGAAGCCGCGGACGGCGGGGTCGTGCCGCCGTACCGCGTCCGTACGGGTGAGGTCGGTCATCGGGCTGTCAGCCACAGGTGCTGTCCGTTCAGTTCTGCTGCGGGGCGGTCCCAGAGGCCCGCCAGGTGTCCGGCGAGGTCGGCGGTGTCGGTGAAGCCGGCGAACTTCGCCTCCGGCTTCTCGGCCCGCATTTCGGGACTGACCAGCGCCTTGATGACCAGGATCGCAGCCGCCGCGGTGGGCTCGCCGTCGGGGGCGGTGGTCTCCTTCTTGAAGGAGTCGGCCATGGCGAGGGTCCACGCCTCGGTGGCGGCCTTGGCGGCCGCGTAGGCGGCGCCGCCGGCGGTGGGCTTGTGCGCGGCCGCGGCGGAGATCATCGCGTAGCGGCCGGCGGTGCTGCGGACCAGCGCGGGCTGGAAGGCCAGCGAGGTGTGCTGGAGGGTGCGCACGACAGTGTCGTGCAGGAAGTCCCAGTCGTCCAGCCGGGTGTCGAAGAAGGTCTTGCCGCCGCGCCAGCCGCCGACCAGGTGGAACAGGCCGTCGACGTGGCCGTGCTCGGACTCCAGGTGGTCGGCCCAGTCGTGGACCTCCTGGGGGTCGAGCAGGTCGATCACCTGGCCGCTGACCTTGGCCCCGCGGACGGCCACCCGGGTGGCGTCCAGCGCGGACTCCAGGCGCTGAGCGTCGATGTCGGCGCCGATCACGGTGGCACCGTCGGCGGTGAGGCGGCGCAGCACCGCGCGGCCGGCCGGGCCGCTGGCTCCGGCGACGGCGATGACCTTGCCGGCCAGCGGGGCGTTGGTGGAGGTGGTCACGCGGCGGCTCCCTGGATCCCGGCGCCGGTGATGCCGGCGGTGGCGGCGATGACGCCGCTCAGCTTCTTGTTGAGGGCCTCGTAGAACATGCTCAGCGGGAACTCGTCCGGGAGCACGGCGTCGCAGAGGGCCTTGTTGAGGGCCTTGCCGTCGGTGATGTCGAGCGGCAGGGCCTCGGAACCCTTCGCCCAGGTGGAAGCCGGGTGCGGGGTGAGGTAGCGGGAGACCAGCTCGTACGCGGCGATCCAGTGGGCCGGCTTCGGCCGGTCGATGCCGTCGCGGTAGAGGGTCTCGATCTCGGCGCAGAGCGCGTTGGTGACCTGCTGGGCGCGCTCCCAGTCGATGCTGAGGCGGTTGTCGCGCCAGCGCAGCGCGTCGTGCTTGTGCAGGTAGGCGAAGAGCAGCTGGCCGCCGAGGCCGTCGTAGTTGCGCACCCGGTCGCCGGAGACCGGGAAGCGGAACAGGCGGTCGAAGAGGACCGCGTACTGGACGTCGCGGGCGTGCGGGTTGCCCTCGGTCTCCAGCTGCACCGCCTCCTTGAAGGTGGTGAGGTCGCAGCGGAGCTCCTCCAGGCCGTACATCCAGAACGGGCTGCGCTGCTTGATCATGAAGGGGTCGAACGGCAGGTCGCCGTGGCTGTGGGTGCGGTCGTGGACCAGGTCCCACAGGACGAAGGTCTCCTGCGCGCGCTGCTGGTCCTGGAGCAGGCCCTCGGCGTCGGCCGGGATCTCCAGGCCGAGCTGCTGGACGGCGCTGGTGGTGACGGCGCGGAAGCGCGCGGCCTCGCGGTCGCAGAAGATGCCGCCCCAGGTGAATCGTTCCGGCGCCTTGCGCACGGAGACCGTCTCGGGGAAGAGCACGGCGGAGTTGGTGTCGTAGCCGGCGGTGAAGTCCGTGAAGGTGATCGGCACGAACATCGGGTTGTCGAAGCGGGTGCGCTCCAGCTCGGCCAGCCAGTCGGGCCACACGACGCTCAGCAGGACGGCTTCCAGGTTGCGGTCCGGGTTGCCGTTCTGGGTGTACATCGGGAAGACGACCAGGTGCTCCAGCCCGTCCTCGCGCTGGGCGGCGGGCTGGAAGGCGAGGAGCGAGTCCAGGAAGTCGGGCTCGCGGTAGCCGGTGTCGGCCCACTTGGCGAGGTCCGCGTCGACGGCGGCCAGGTAGGCGGCGTCGTGCGGGAAGTTCGGAGCGAGCTCCTGGACGGCGGCGCGGACGGTCGCGACCAGCGGGTCGACCGTGTGCCGCTGGACGGCGGCCAGGTCGATCGAGCCGTCCTTCGACTGGAGCGGGCGCAGCGTCTCGACGGCCTCCTTCAGGCGCAGCCAGGCCGGGTGGCCGGCGAGGGTCGAGACCGGGGCGTCGGCCGCCACAGCGAGCCTTGGCGAAAGATTCTGCATCGTGGACTCACTTCGACAGGAGTTATTTCAACGGGAACACCATAAGTACGAAAGGTTCTCCCGTTCAAGGGGGGCCGGACGGGCAAAGTTCCGGCGCACCACCGCTCCGGCGCGGAAACCTTCGGCGGGGGGCGGGTTGTCCGGCATGTGGACAGTGATCTGGATGTTCTGGACAGATGCGCCGTTCTGATGCGAACCTCCCCGCATGCTCCCGGCGGTGATCACGGTGGCCGTACGCCACGACAGCCCGTTCCGGGCGCCCTCCCGTCGGCACGTCTGCCGTCGCTGTCGCTGTCGCGCGCGCGGCCTCTGCTGCCGCTGTCGCCGCTGTTGTTGACCGGCCTGCCGCCGACCCGGCTGCCGCCGGTCCGGCTCGGGGGGCGCCGCGGACGCGGGCCCGTACGCCGACCATGCCGCGTGTGTTCCGGCGCCGCCACCGGGGGGAAGTGACCCGCCGGGATGCGGGCCGCCCGTCGCGCCCTCCCGTGCCCCTCACCTTCCTTCCGTCCCGCCGGTCCTTTCCCTGGAGCCCCGTCATGACCCTCCGCAAGCCGTCCGCCGTACTGCCCATCGCCGCGCTGGTCGCCGCCGCGGCCGTGCTGACCGCCTGCGCGCCGCAGGACTCGAAGTCCGACGCCGCCCCGGGCGCCTCGGGCGCGGCCGGGTCGGCGGCGGGCTGCGCGCCGGGGGCGCTGGCCACGCGTACCGCCGGGACGCTGACCGTCGGCACCGACAAGCCCGCGTACGACCCCTGGTTCACCGAGGACAAGCCGGAGAACGGCAAGGGCTTCGAGTCCGCCGTGGCCTACGCGGTCGCCGAGAGGCTCGGCTACCCGAAGGAGAAGGTCAGCTGGGTGGTGGCGCCGTTCAACAAGGCGACCTCCCCGGGCGCCAAGGACTTCGACTTCGACATCAACCAGGTGTCCGTCAGCGACGAACGCAAGCAGGCGGTGGACTTCTCCTCCGGTTACTACGACGTGCGCCAGACCGTCATCGCGCTGAAGAACTCCAAGGCGGCGGGGGCCAAGAGCATCGCCGACCTCAAGGGCGCCAAGATCGGCGCGCAGGTCGGCACCACGAGCCTGGACACCATCACCGACACCATCAAGCCGAGCACCCAGCCGGCCGTCTTCGACTCCAACGACCTGGCCAAGGCGGCGCTGAAGAACGGCCAGATCGAAGCGCTGGTGGTGGACCTGCCGACCGCCTTCTACATCACCGGCGCCGAGGTGCCGGAGGCCCAGGTGGTCGGCCAGTTCGAGGTGTCCTCGCGGGCCGAGCAGTTCGGCCTGGTGCTGGACAAGGGCTCCAAGCTGACCGGCTGCGTCTCGCAGGCGGTGGACGCGCTGCGCGCCGACGGCACGCTGGCGAAGCTGGAGAAGCAGTGGCTCTCCGACGCCGTCTCGGCACCGGTGCTGAAGTGAGTGCTGACCTGGGCCCCCGGCCGAGCGGGGAGTCGTCGGGCGGGGAGTCGTCGGGCGGGGAGTCGTCGGGCGGGGAATCGTCGGGTCGGGAGGGCTCGGTGGACCTCGCCAAGGCCCCGGTGGCGCGGACCAGGACGCCGGCCGCGGAGGATGGCTACCGCCCGTCCGAGCGGCGGCTGGCGCACGAGGCCTACCGGCGCTCCCGGGCCCGCCGCTCGGCGCTGATCGCCACCGCGTCGACCCTGGCGACGGCCGTCGTGCTCTACCTGCTGGTCGTCAACTCCCCCGGCTGGGAGGTGACCCGGCGGACCTTCTTCAACCTCGACTACGCCCGCCAGGCACTGCCCGAGGTGCTGAAGGGGCTGCGGCTGAACCTGGAGCTGATGCTCGGCTGCGGGGCGCTGATCCTGGTGTTCGGACTGCTGCTGGCGGTGCTGCGGACGCTGCGCGGGCCGGTCTTCCTGCCGGTGCGGCTGCTGGCCACCGCGTACGTGGACTTCTTCCTCGGGCTGCCGATGATCATCTGCCTGCTGGTGATGATCACCGGGGTGCCGGCGCTGCGGCTGACCGGGGTGACCACCGATCCGCTGCTGCTGGGCGGGGCCGCGCTGGTGCTGACGTACTCCGCGTACGTCTCCGAGGTGTTCCGCTCCGGCATCGAGTCGGTGCACCCGAGCCAGCGCGCCGCGGCCCGGTCGCTGGGGCTGACCAACGCGCAGGCGATGCGGTACGTGGTGCTGCCGCAGGCCGTCCGCCGGGTGGTGCCGCCGCTGCTCAACAACCTGGTGAGCCTCCAGAAGGACACCGGGCTGGTCTCGATCGGCGGGGCGATCGACGCGGTGTACGCGGCGAAGATCATCGCGGCCCGGTCCTTCAACTTCACGCCGTACCTGGTGGCGGGGCTGGTGTTCATCGTGCTGACCATTCCGTTGACCCGGTTCGCCGACTGGCTGACCACCCGGATGAACCGCCGCCAGCTGCAGGGAGGTGCGGTGTGACGTCGAGCGAGGTGCTCCGGCTGGAGTCGGTGCGCAAGACCTTCGGCGACCAGGTGGTGCTGCGCGACGTGGACCTCGCCGTGGCCGAGCACTCGGTGACGGCGCTGATCGGGGCGTCCGGCTCCGGCAAGTCCACGCTGATGCGCTGCGTCAACCTGCTGGAGGGGATCGACGACGGGGCGATCTTCCTGGACGGTGAGGAGATCACCGATCCGCGCGCGGACGAGGACGCCGTACGGCGCCGGATCGGCGTGGTGTTCCAGTCGTACAACCTGTTCCCGCATCTGACGGTGCTGGAGAACATCACGCTCGCGCCGCGCCGGGTGCACCGGGTCGCCCGGGCCGAGGCGGAGGCGCGGGCGCTGGAACTGCTCGACCGGCTCGGGCTGGCGGCCAAGGCGAAGGAGTACCCGGACCGGCTGTCCGGCGGGCAGCAGCAGCGGGTCGCCATCGTGCGCGCGCTGGCCACCGGGCCGCGGCTGCTGCTCCTGGACGAGATCACCGCGGCGCTCGACCCGGTGCTGGTCGGCGAGGTGCTGTCGGTGGTGCGGGACCTCAAGGAGCAGGGGATGACGATGGTCCTCTCCACCCACGAGATGGGCTTCGCCCGCGAGGTCGCCGACCGGGTCTGCTTCCTGGACGGCGGGGTGGTGCTCGAACAGGGGCCGCCGGAGCAGGTGTTCGGCGACCCGCAGGAGGAGCGCACCCGGCAGTTCCTCAGCCGGGTGGTCGCCTCGGGGCGGCTCCAGGGCTGAGCGGGCACGCCCGGCCGGCGGGTACCGCGTTCTGCGGCCGGGGTTTGCCACGAGGCGTGCGGTGGGCGTGCGGCAGGCGTGCGGCCAGGGCTTTCGCGAGGACGGGCACCACTGTGCGCCCCCGTACGCGCCCTGGCCACGCCCGGCCGGGTGCGGTGATCGTGGACCGGACGTCCGTCGCCGCGCACGGGGGCGGCGCACGGGCGACAGCCAACGGGTGACAACTGACAGCCGACAGATTTCATCATCTGTTCGCTGACCGCTGTCCGTTGTCATCTGTTCGCCGCCCGCCGCCCCGTCGCCCACCGCCCCGGGAGGCCTCCGTTGCACGGACCCGCCCTGGTCAACTGGCTCCTCGCCCTCCTCGCCGCCGGCGCGGGCACCTCCTGCCTGACCCGGCTGCGCCACTCCCCCTGCGCCCCGGGCGGCGCACACCGGCCGCTCGCCCGCGAGTCCGACGCCGCCGAGGCCCTGATGGGGCTCGGCATGGCCGCGATGGCCGTCACCGGCGCCACCGTCCCAGCCGCCGTCTGGGCCGGGCTCTTCGGCCTCCCCGCCGCCGCCTTCCTGCTCGCCGCCGTCCACGCCCCGGCCGGGCGGGCGCACCGCCTGCACCACGCGGTCGGCGCGCTCGCCATGACGTACATGGCCCTCGCGATGGCCGGCGCCTCCGGCCACGGGCACCACCAGGCCGCCGCCCTGGGCCTTCCGGTGCTGACCGGGGCACTCCTCCTCTACTTCGGCGGGTACACCCTCTGGACCGGCAGCCGGCTGCTGCGCACCCCGGCGGGCGCCCTCGCGGTCGGCACCGCCGGTCTGCCGCAGGCCTGCCGACTCACCATGGGGATCGGCATGTTCGCCATGCTCCTGACCATGTGACGGCCGCACGCCACGACCTCCGGCACCCCAAGGCCCCCGTCCGGGCGTGGCGTTGGTCACTGGCCGGACGAAAGCCGTTCCACCGGACGTCGCCAGCGCATAGGTTGGCGGGGAGCGCGTTGTCGCGTTCCGTGCGTACTCGGGGAGCCCATCGATGCCTGCCCTGATCGGCCTGCTGCTGCTCGGCCTGCTGCTCTCGACCGTCGCGCCCCGGCTGCTGGCCCGGGCCCGCTGGGCGGAGCGCGAACCGGTGCTGGCACTGCTGGTGTGGCAGTGCCTGGTGGTGGCCGTCCTGCTCTGCTGTGCGCTGGGCCTCCTCCTGGCGGCCTCCGCCGCCCTGCCGGAGCTGCGCGCGCTGCTGTTCCGCGGCGCGCCGCACGGCGTGGAGGCGGCGTACGGCCTCCAGGAGGCCGAGGGCTGGGGCCGGCTGTGCGCCGCGGCACTGGCCGCGGGCGGGGTGCAGACGGTGCTGGCGCTCACCCGGGAGGTCCGCACGGCCAAGGCGCTGCGCAATCGCCGGCACGCCCAACTGGCCACCCGTGCACCCGAGTTGCCGGACAGCATCGAGAGCGACCGGAGCCGCCGGGAGCGGCTGGTGGTCCTGGAGAACGTCCGCCCGGAGGCGTGGTCGCTGCCCGGACCGGACTCCCGGCTGGTGGTCACCACCGGCGCCCTCCGGCAGCTGACCGACCGGGAGCTGGCGGCCGTGCTGAGCCATGAGCGCGGCCACGTCCGGGCCCGGCACCACTGGCTCCAGCAGTTCGCCCAGGCGCTCGCCTCCGGCTTCCCCGGGGTCGGCGTGTTCAGCGCCTTCCGGGACCAGGTGGCGGAGCTGGTCGAGCTGGCCGCCGACGACCGGGCCGCCCGTCGGCACGGTCGGCACACCACCGCCCTGGCGCTGGCCGAACTCAACCTGGACCGCGGGGTGTTCGGCTCCTGTCCGCCCGGCCTGGCGCAGTCCCCGAAGCGGGTCGACCGGCTGCTCGCGGGCCGTCCGCGGCTCTCCGTCCCGCACCGGCTGCGACTCACCGTCGGGGCGCTCGCCGCGCCCGCCGTGGTCGTCCTGCTGGCCGCCGCACCGGGGCTGCACTCGCTGCTCTGAGGCCAACCCGGCTTCAGCCCGGGATTCTTGACGTTTCGTCAGCCGGAAAACCGATCCGTCAGTCGGTGGACGATCCGCAGGCCGGCCCGAGTCCACCGCCGAGGGTCAGCTCCAGCACCTGGCGGTGGAGCGGCCTGGCCTGCTCGTACCGTTCCCGCCCGGCCTCGGTGAGGGTGAGCACGACGCCCCGCCGGTCGCTCTCGCACATCGCCCGGGTGACCAGTCCGGCCTTCTCCAGGCGGGCGATCAGCCGGGAGAGCGCGCTCTGGCTCAGGTGGACGGTATGGGCCAGCTCGCTCACCCGCACCGCGGGCCCGCCGCCACCCCCACACTCCTCGACGAGGCGCTCCAGCACCTCGAACTCGCTCATGCCCAGCCCGTACCGGTCGCCCAGCTCGCGGTCGAGCATGCAGGCAGCGGCAGCGTGCCGGGCCAGCAGCTCGCGCCACTGCGCGACGAGACCGGTCTCCGCCGGGGAGTCGAGTTCAGCCACCCCGCCACCCTAGCACGTGCATCGACAATTATTGCGTTCACATCTAATTCACTTGCATTGAATGCATGTGCATGTACTGTCCTCCCATGACCACCGCGACCGTCCCATCACCCGATGCCCCGTCAACCAGCGGGCCGCACTGGACTCCCCGCCTCTGGGGCACCCTGATCGTGCTCTGCGCCGCCATGTTCCTGGACGCCCTGGACGTCTCCATGGTGGGCGTCGCCCTCCCGTCCATCGGCTCCGACCTGCACCTGTCCACCTCCACCCTGCAGTGGGTGGTCTCCGGCTACGTGCTCGGTTACGGCGGTCTGCTGCTGCTCGGCGGACGCGCCGCCGACCTGCTCGGCCGCCGCCGGGTGTTCCTGGTCGCCCTGGGCGTCTTCGCCGCCGCCTCACTGGTCGGCGGCCTGGTCGACGACGGCGGCCTGCTGATCGCGGCCCGCTTCCTCAAGGGCGTCAGCGCCGCCTTCACCGCCCCGGCCGGCCTGTCGATCATCACCACGACCTTCGCGGAGGGCCCGGCCCGCAACCGCGCCCTGTCGATCTACACCACCTGCGGTGCCAGCGGCTTCTCGCTCGGCCTGGTGCTCAGCGGCCTGCTCACCTCGGTCGGCTGGCGCTGGACCTTCCTGATGCCCGTCCCGGTCGCGCTGCTCGCGCTGGTCTTCGCCGTCCGACTGCTCCCCCGCCCGGTCGAGGAGCGCGCCAAGGGCGGCTACGACGCGCTGGGCGCGATCACCGGCACCGCGACCGTTCTGCTGCTGGTCTTCACCGTCACCGAGGCCCAGGGCGCCGGCTGGCTGAGCGCGCGCACGCTCGGCTCGATGCTCGTCGTCGCCCTGCTGGCCGCCGCCTTCCTGTGGGTGGAGAGCCGCGCCGCGCACCCGCTGGTCCGGCTCGGCATCTTCCGCAACGGTTCGGTCGCCCGGGCCAACGTGGTCGCCTTCGCGATGACCGGCGCCTACGGCGGTTTCCAGTTCGTGGTCACCCTCTACCTCCAGCACCTGCTCGGCTGGTCGGCGTTGGAGATGGCCCTCGGCCTGCTCCCCGCCGCGGCCCTCATCGCGCTCTCGGCACCCTTCATGGGCCCGATCGTGGACCGCTTCGGCACCGGGCGGCTGCTGCCGATCGGCCTGCTCTCGCTGGTCGCCGCCTTCGCGCTGTTCCTGCGGCTGGACGAGCACAGCTCGTACCCCGGCCTGGTGCTGCCCTCGATGCTGCTGCTCGGCGTGGGCTTCGCCTTCGCCTTCCCCTCGGTGAACATCGCCGCCACCGACGGCGTGGGCGACGAGGAGCAGGGCCTGGCCTCGGGCCTGGTGAACACCGCGATCCAGGTCGGCACCGCGGTGGTCCTGGCCGGAGCGACCGCGATGATCACGGCCGGCAGCGCGGGCGGCGACAGCCCGCAGGCCCAGCTGGACGGCTACCGGCCGGCGCTGCTGTTCGTCACGATGGTCGCCCTGGTCGGCCTGGTGGTCGCGGCGGCGGGCGCCCTGGTGGACCGGCGCCGCGCCTCAACTCCCGCGCCGGTGCCGGATTATGATTACTCATCAGCCGGGTCGACCGCGGCCCGCGCCGAAGTCCTGACCGAGCGCTGACCCCGGGCCCCGCCCGCGGCCGATCTCCGGGCCGTCGGGCCGTGGCGCCGGCTCCACCAAACCCCCGTGTTGGTGGAGCCGGCCGTCTTCGTGGCGGCCGCCCGGGCAGCGCCCCTCGGGGCACGGTTCCTCGGTGCGGCTGTCGGCTCCGCAAGTATATTGGCTGGCAGCCAACGAACGTTCGGAGCAGACACGATGGCACCTCGCGGGGATTCGGTCAATGAGGAGATGCGGCAACGCTCCCGCCGACGCATCATGCGGGCCACCGTCGAGCTGGTTGACCAGCGCGGATACGCGGGCACCACGCTGACGGACATCGCCGAGCGGGCCGGACTCGCCCGCGGGCTGCTCTCGTACTACTTCGACGGCAAACGGCTGCTGATGCAGTCCGCGACGCACCGGATGATGCACCAGTCGCTGGCCTGCGCCTTGGCGGAACTGGCACCCGGTTCCTCGCCGAACGCCCGGCTGGCCCGGGCGATCGACACCGTGCTCGGGCTGGCGCTGGACCACCCCCGGGTGATGCGCTCGCACCTGGCGCTGATCCTCGACCCGGACACCGGCGCCTTCGTCCAGGACCCGGAGCAGCAGCAGCTCGGGGCCCTGCTCCAGGGCCTGCTGCTCGACTGGGGCGCGCCCGACCCGGTCGCCGAGCACGCCGTCCTGCGCAGTGCGCTGATGGGCGGCTGCATCGGGGTGCTGCTGCCGGGCGCCGAGATCCCGCTGGCGCCGATCCGGGCCGACCTCTTCCGCCGCTACGACCTGGCCTGGGAGCTGGGCCGCCCGCCGCAGCCGTCCCCGCCGGAACGCGAGAGGCCGCCGGCCCGCGACTGACGGCGGGTGGGCGGCCTGGCGGACCGACTGCCGGGGGCCTCGCGAGGGAGGGATCTCACAGGCCCCGGACGGCAGCGGCTCAGCGTTCCTTCAGGATCGAGGCGAGCAGGTCTATCGTGCGCTCCGGCGTGAGACTGTCCACGCAGAGCCGCTCCATGACCTGGATGTAGGCGTCGACGTCGTCGCGCTTGTCCAGGTAGAGCGCGCTGGTGAGCTGCTCCAGGTAGACCACGTCCGCGAGGTCCTGCTCCGGGAAGCGCAGGATCGTGAACGCCCCGGACTCGCCCGCGTGCGCGCCGAACCGGAACGGCATGACCTGGATCACCACGTTGGCCTGCTCGGCGACGTCGATCAGGTACTGCACCTGACCGCGCATCACCTGGGGCCCGCCGACCGGCCGGCGCAGCGCGGCCTCGTCGATGACCGCCCACAGGCGCGGGCTGGCCCCCTCGGTCAGCAACTTCTGACGACGCAGCCGGAGGCTGACCCGCCGTTCGACCTCCTCCTCGCTGATGACCGGCCGACTCTGGCCGAAAACCGCCCGTGCGTACTCCTCGGACTGCAGCAGTCCGGGGATGAACTGCACCTCGTAGGTGCGGATGAGCTGGGCGGCCTCCTCCAGGCCGACGTAGGTCTGGAACCAGCCCGGCAGCACGTCGTTGAAGCTGTGCCACCAGCCGGACTTGTTGGCCTCGCGGACGAGGCCGAGCAGGGCTTCCCGCTCGATGCCGTCGTCCACGCCGTACAGGCTGAGCAGGTCGGCGACGTCGCGCTCCTTGAAGCTGACGCGGCCGAGTTCCATGCGGCTGATCTTGGACTCGGAGGCCCGGATCGCGTAGCCCGCGTCCTCGCGGGTGATGCCGCGCGCCTCACGCAGGCGGCGCAGCTGCGAGCCGAGGAGGATCCGGCGGACCATCGAGCCGCCGCCCGGCTGAACTGTGGTCATGCGGTCGAAACCTCCACCTAGGGCAAACAGCGCACAGTCTGCCATCAGTTGAGCGCTCACGGTGCCGATACTGACGGATGTTCCTATCAGTTCTGCACTCCACGCACCAGGATGCACGTGCATTCGGCGCTTGCATATGCCAATAGTGCGACTGCACGTGAATCGACTCTTGCATCTGCAGTGAGCGCACACCACCATGGTGCACGTGCACCTGCACATCCCTGGCAATCCCGCGGGCTCCGCGTCGACCCCACGCGCGACTCCGTGCACCGACCCGACGGCGTCCCCCGCGTCATCGGGCGTTCGAGTGCGCGCGCGCCTGGTCGAGGGGGCGGCCGAGCGGCCGAGCGAGTCGGAGGTGACCGGCATGACCCCGGCGGGTCCAGCCGTGTCCGCCCCCTTATGGGAGGAGCTCTTCATGAGCACCGGTACGGCTTTGGCGGTTGACCCCCATGTGGTCACCTGTACGCTCGCTCCTCGCTTCGAAGCCGTCAGAACCGCGCGGGACTTCGCTCGGAGCACGCTCCAGCTCTGGGGCCTGACGGAACTGTTCGACGACGTCGCGCTGGTGGCCTCGGAACTCGTGACCAACGCGCTCCGGCATGCGATCGGCGCACGGCCCGACCCGTCGGGCGGCGCCCTGGGCGAGTACGACTTTCCCATGAAGCCGACCGCGGACGGCCGGCTGCCGATCCGAATAAGCCTGGTGCACCGCGCACCCCAGGTGGTCTGCGCGGTGAGCGATCCGAGCAGCACCGGCCCGGTCGCCCGGGAGGCCGACTTCGTCGCCGAATCGGGCCGCGGGCTGCACCTGGTGGAGTCGTTCAGCCGCTCCTGGGGCTGGCACCCGCTGGGCAGCGGCAAGGTGGTCTGGGCGATGTTCGAGGCCGAGTCGGTCGGCGGTTCCCCGCTGGACGGACACCCCGGGCTCGGCGGCCGCTCACCGCTCGACGGTCCCGTCGACGTCGGCGGACGGCATCGGCGCTCGGCCTAGGACGGGCCCCGCGCTCCGAGCGGGTCCTGTGCTCCCAGCGGGCCCCGTGCTCCGAGCGGGCCCGGCGTTCCGGACGAGCCCTGACCCCGGGACAGGCCCTGCACTCCGGAGGAGCCCTGCCTTCGGGACGGGCCCCGCGCCGGACGGCGCGCGGCCGGTCGACGGACACCCCGGGAGGACCGCACCCCGGGCCCTTCCAGCAGGCCCCGTCGAGAGCCTCCGGCACCACGGAACCGCGAGCGGCTCAGCACGGCCGGGCGGGCCGGGCGGCCGGACGGATCCGGGAGAGGCCTCCGGAGCGAAGACATCCGGAGGAGACAAAGACAAAGGCCGTCGTGGTGTCGGCACCCACGACGGCCCCCCGATGATGGAGCACGGCGGCCGGTCAGACCGCCAGGTGGTCGAACTCCCCGTCCTTCGCCCCCAGCAGCAGGGCGGAGATCTCGGCCCGGGTGTAGATGAGGGCGGGGCCGTCCGGGAACCGCGAGTTGCGCATCGCCACATCGCCGCCCGGCAGGGCCGCGAACTCGACGCAGTTGCCCTGGGAGTTGCTGTGCCGGCTCTTCTGCCAGACCACCCCCTGGAGATCGGCGGCGGCCATCCCGTTGTAGGTGTCGTACGAGCCGTGCGTGTCCTGCGAGTCGTGCATAGAAATCTCCCGAAGAGCTCCGGAGTTGTCGTCCAGCGCGGCGCCCCCGGCACCGCCGAAACGAACGGACCGGCCCCGTACCGGTCCGGCACAACGCCTCACTTGACGTGATGATAGCCGCAGTGCACGTGCATCAGCACGGGACATTGCAGGTGCACGAGGCCTTTTACCCGCAGCCGCGAACTCTTCACGGGCCCTTCCTCTGACGGTACGTAAACGGACATAGCCGATGAATCGTCGAGCCCGCGATAACCGGCCGTGAGCACCTCCCCGCTGAATGTTGATCTTCGAATGCCGGGAGTCGCCCGCCCGTGACCCTCCGTCAAGCCGGGCTCATGCTGTGAGACATCTCACGCGCCCCGGGTGCAACGCCCGCCCCCTCGGATCGCGTCGGGACAAGCACCGGCCACCATGCGGGGGTTGGGCGAAGAATGTCCGGATTGTAGGCAAAGCGCCCGGACCGGCGCCGGAGACGCACCGGGTCCGTACCGCGAGCACGCGAAACCCGTACGGCAGCCGACTGCAAGCCGGACGGGCCGATGTCCTACGATCTCCGGCATGAGCACCGCAGCCATTCCGGGCGCGCCACTGCCCGTCCGTACTCCAGGCTCCCGTGCGCGGGGGCGCCACCGTCGTCCCGAGCGCCCCGAGATCCCGGCCGGCGCCCCGGCCCTGGTGCTCGCCGTGCCCGCGACCGCCGGGCCCGAGTCCCGCTCGGTCGTCGAGGAGCTGCTCTCGATCGTCCGCACCGAGCAGAACGGCGTCCAGACCGCCGTCGGCTACCTCCCCGGTGACGGTGCGGCGGGCGCGAGCGGCGAGGACCGCACCGTGGCCGAGCTGCTGGCCCTGGCCGCCGAGGCCGGGCGGCCGATGCCCGTCCTGGTGCCGCTGGTGCCCGGCCCGCACACCTTCCTGACCGGGCTTCACGCGCTCGCCGCCGAGTACGGCGCGCCCGTCACCGACCCGCTGGGCCCGCACCCGCTGCTGGCCGAGGCCGTGCACGTCCGGCTCTCCGAGGCCGGGCTGGCCCGGGCCGACCGCGCCCGACTGTTCGCCATCGCGACCGCCGCGGACGGCGTGGTGCTGACCACCGTCGGCGGCGAGGACGCGGCCGCCGCAGCCGGCATCACCGGCGTGCTGCTGGCCGCCCGGCTGGCCGTGCCGGTCGTCGCCGCCGCGCTCGACGTGCCCGGCTCGGTGGCCGCGGCCGTCAACCACCTCAAGGACACCGGCTCGCAGCGCCCGGCGCTGGCCCCGCTGGTGATCGGTCCGGAGGCGGACTCCGAGCTGCTCGCCACCGCCGCCGAGGAGACCGGCTGCCCGTCGGCCGCGCCGCTGGGCGCCTACCCGTCGGTCGGCCAGCTGATCGCCTCCACCTACCTGGCCGCGCTGCCCACGCCGTCCCCGGAGGACCTGGCACGGGCCGAGGCGGAGGCGGCGGCCGCCGCCGAGGCCGAGGGGGTCGCGGAGGGCTCCCGTGGCGCCCACGCGGCCGCCGAGGGGCCTGGCGGACGATAAGGACACCGCGCGCGGGTTCGCGCGCACCGAAGGGCCCGGAACGGATCGCGTTCCGGGCCCTTCCGCGTACTTCCCCCCACCCCGTCCGTCCCGTACGGGAGTCACCCGGCAATGAAGGGGAATGTCCGTTCTGGCGCTATTTGAAAGGAAATAGGGAGCGTGGATTCACATGCTCCGATCGCGACCGCTCCCCCACCCGCCGGAGTGCGCCACTCCGCGATTCGACGCACCGTCACGCCGCTCCTGAGGCGGAGCCAGTTGTCGGCTTCCGCAACAGCATTGCCTGAAAACGATCATTTACGATCATGGTGAGTGGCAATTTTGGCAGTTTCCACTAAACCGTGATGCACATCACAGTGGTTTGCAGTTTGAACTTAAGTCTGATTAACGTGCTCCCCGTTCGTGACCACACGAACCCGGTCATCCGCAACGCCGAGTCCTGCCGTCGGATGTCCTGGAAGCGCGAAAACGCACCACGGCAGGAGCGGGGGACCCACAGGTAAGTCGCCCCGGACCGCTCTCCGGAACGGTCCAGGGCTAGGGGTGAAGCCGTGCTCACCGCACGGCCGGGCAACTCCAGCCCGAATCCGACAGCTCACCTCGCAGGCGTGGGAGAGGACCACGTCTTCATGCTGCCCACCAACGGCACCCGTCTGTCCGGCCGTACCCGTCGCGTGATCGCCGCCCTCGGCGTCGCGGGCGTCGGCCTCACCGTCCCCTGCCTCACCACCGGCACCGCCTCGGCCGCCTCCGTCGCCACCTGGGACAAGGTCGCCCAGTGCGAGAGCGGCGGCAACTGGAGCATCAACACCGGCAACGGCTTCTACGGCGGCCTCCAGTTCACCTCCAGCACCTGGTCCGCCTTCGGCGGCACGGCCTACGCGGCCCGCGCCGACCTGGCCACCAAGGACCAGCAGATCGCCGTCGCCGAGAAGGTCCTCGCCTCCCAGGGCCCCGGCGCCTGGCCGGTCTGCTCCGTCCAGGCCGGGCTCACCAAGGGCGGCGCCGCGGCCGCCGTTGACACCTCGGCGGGTTCGACCGCCGCCAAGCCCGCCGCGCCCGCCCAGAGCGCCAAGCCGGCCGCTCCGGCCGCGAAGCCCAGCGCCAAGCCCGCGCAGCCCCAGACCCCCGCCGCGAAGCCCGCCGCGCCCGCCCAGGGCGACGCGCAGGCCTCCACGGACTCCGCCGCCTCCGGCAACCGGAGCGACTGGGTGCAGAAGCGCCAGCAGCAGGCCCAGGGCGGCGACTACACCGTCGTCGAGGGCGACTGGCTGTCCGCGATCGCCGACCAGCACAAGGTGCAGGGCGGCTGGCAGCGGCTGTACGACCTCAACCGCGGCACCCTGACCGAGGGTCCGGACACCATCTACCCGGGCCAGCAGCTGTCCTTCGGCGGCAACGGCCAGGCCCGGGCGGGCCAGCCCTCCGCCGGCACGTCCGGCTCGGACTTCACCTGGTTCGACCGCTCGCAGAAGTCCGGCCAGTCCGCGAACGGCGGTGCCGTGAACGCCCAGCCGACCGCGCAGCCCGAGGCCCCGGCCGCCAAGCCGTCCACCAAGCCGGCCGCGAAGCCCGCCACCAAGCCCGCTCCGCAGCCCCAGGCCCAGACGCAGACCCAGACCCAGGCGCCGGCCGCGACCGGCAGCATGGCCGCCGCGGTCTCCTTCGCCGAGTCGAAGGTCGGTCAGGCGTACGTCTACGGCGGCACCGGCAACGGCGGCTGGGACTGCTCCGGCCTGACCCAGGCCGCGCTGCGCGCCGCGGGCGTCTCCGTCCCGCGCGTCGCCGCCGACCAGGCCGCCGCCAGCACCCACGTCTCGCTGGACAGCCTCCAGGCGGGCGACCTGCTGTTCTGGTCCAACAACGGCAAGGACTCCGGCGTCTACCACGTCGCGATCTACGTCGGCAACGGCAAGTACGTCGAGGCCGCCAACCCGAGCTCGGGCGTCCGCGAGCAGAGCATCGCCAACTGGGCCCCGGACTTCGCCGGCCGGGTCTGAGGACGGCGCGCGGTCCACGGCGCACGGCCGACGGACGGCCGGTAACAGCTGACGGGTACCAGATAACAGCTGACAGATTTCAACATCTGTCAGCTGTTATCCGTCAGCTGTCGGCCGTCGTCCGAACGCTGACCGCCCACCACCCCCGGGGAGAGTCTGGTCGCTCCTCCCCGGGGGTTCCGGCGTTCCCGGGGCCACGGCGTGCCCGACCGTTCCCGACCGCGGTTCCGCCCCGTTCCGTGGTGGATCGCCGCCCCAGCGGGCATGCTGCTGCTCTGCACCCGAGGAGGAGTCACATGGCCCAGGTCACCGTCACCCTCGACGCGAACCTCGCGATCGACGCGATGATGCTTTCCGGCACCAAGAGCCCCCAGGACGCCGTCGAACTGGTCCTGCGCGACTACCTGGCCCGCGGCCGCCGCACCGAGACCCGTACCGGCGAGGCCGCCGACGGGCACCGCCTGACCGCCGACCGCCCGACCGCCCAGGAGGGCTGACCCACCCCACGGCCCGCCACGGTCCGGCACGGCCCGCGACGGCCGACCGCGCGCACGCCGACGGGCCCCGGAGAGCGATCGCCCTCCGGGGCCCGTCCGACGGCCGTGGCGGCCGGGGTTCAGCGCGCGCAGGCCCCGGTGGACCCGCGCATCACCAGCTCCGGCTGGAACATGAACTCGCCGCGCTGGGCGGCGTTCCCGCCGACCTCCTCCAGCAGCGCGTCCACCGCCGCCGTGGCCATCGCCTCGACCGGCTGGCGGATCGTGGTCAACGGCGGCTCGGTGAAGGCGATCAGCGGCGAGTCGTCGAAGCCGACCACCGACACGTCCTGCGGCACCGACAACCCGCGCTGCCGCACCGCCCGGATCGCCCCGAGCGCCATCATGTCGCTCCCGCAGACGATCGCCGTGCAGCCCTTGTCGAGCAGCGCGCCGGCCGCCGCGTGCCCGCCCTCCACGCTGAACAGCGTGTGGTGGACGAGGTTCTCGGCCTCCTCCCGGCCGAGCCCGAGCACCTCGCGCATCGCCGCCGTGAAGCCCTCGATCTTGCGAAGCACCGGTACGTACCGGCGCTGACCGACGGCCAGCCCGGTCCGCTCGTGCCCGAGTTCGGCCAGGTGCTGGACGGCCATCCACATCGCGGCGCGGTCGTCCGGCGAGATGAACGGCGCGTCGATCTTCTCGCTGTAGCCGTTGATCAGCACGAACGGCACCCCGCGCCCGGCCAGCCGGGCGTAGCGGTCGTGGTCGGCGGTGGTGTCGGCGTGCAGGCCGGAGACGAAGACGATGCCCGCCACGCCCCGGTCCACCAGCATGTCCACCAGTTCGTCCTCGGTGGACCCGCCCGGTGTCTGGGTGCACAGCACCGGGGTGTAGCCGTGCCGGCTGAGCACCTGCTCGATCACCTGGGCCAGCGCCGGGAAGATCGGGTTGCTGAGCTCCGGCGTGATCAGGCCGATCAGCCCGGCGCTGCGCTGGCGAAGGCGGGTCGGCCGCTCGTACCCGAGCACGTCGAGTGCCGCCAGCACGGTCTGCCGGGTGGCGGCGGAAACGTTCGCCTTGCCGTTGAGCACGCGGGAGACGGTGGCTTCGCTGACCCCCGCCTGCGCCGCGATGTCTGAGAGTCGCGCCGTAGTCACGGTCCCAGAGCCTATTCCAACCACGTCAGACCGCCCACCAGCCGGTGCTGTCCGGAGCGAGCACCGTCTCGCCGCCGTCCACCACGAGGTCGGTCGAGGCGAGCAGCAGCGTGCCCGGGGCCGCGATCCGCACCGGCTCGCCGGTGGTGTTCACGGTGCAGACGAAGGCGCCGCGGCGGAACGCCAGGGTGCCCTCGGGGCTCTCCAGCCACTCGACCCCGGTGCCGGCGCCGAGGTCGGGCTGGGCCCGGCGGACGGCCAGCGCGCTGCGGTAGAGCTCCAGGGTGGAGTTCGGGTCGCCGGTCTGCGCCTCGACGCTCAGCTCGGCCCACTCGGCCGGCTGCGGCAGCCAGGACGGCCCGCCGGCCACCGGGCCGAAGCCGTACGGGGCCTCGGTGCCGGACCACGGGATCGGGACGCGGCAGCCGTCGCGGTAGCCGTCCTGGCCGGCCTGGCGGAAGAAGGACGGGTCCTGGCGGACCTCGTCGGGCAGGTCGGTGACGTCCGGCAGGCCGAGCTCCTCGCCCTGGTAGACGTACGCCGAGCCGGGCAGCGCGAGCATCAGCAGGGTGGCGGCGCGGGCGCGGCGCAGGCCGAGCGCCCGGTCGCCGGGGGTGCGGATCTGGGTGCCGAGGCCGGGCTCGTTGGCGAACCGGGTGGCGTGCCGGGTGACGTCGTGGTTGGACAGCACCCAGGTGGTGGGGGCGTCGACCGGGCGCATCGAGTCGAGCGAGAGGTCGATCACCTCACGCAGCGCGGCGGCCTCCCAACCGGTGCCCAGGTACTGGAAGTTGAAGGCCTGGTGCAGCTCGTCGGGGCGGACGTAGTTGGCGGTGCGCTGGACGGTCGGGGTCCAGGCCTCGGCGACGCCGATCCGCTGCCCCGGGTACTCGTCGAGGATCGTGCGCCAGCTGCGGTAGATCTCGTGCACGCCGTCCTGGTCGAAGAACGGCATGACGTCGTTGCCGAGCAGCTTCAGCTGGTCGGCGCCGCCGAGGTCGGGCAGGCCGGGGGCCTTGACCAGGCCGTGGGCGACGTCGATGCGGAAGCCGTCCACGCCCATGTCGAGCCAGAACCGCAGGATCGAGCGGAACTCGTCGGCGACGGCCTGGTTCTCCCAGTTGAAGTCGGGCTGCTCCGGGGCGAACAGGTGCAGGTACCAGTCGCCGGGGGTGCCGTCCGGGTTCTCGCTGCGGGTCCAGGCCGGGCCGCCGAAGATGGACTCCCAGTCGTTGGGCGGGAGTTCGCCCTGCTCGCCCTTGCCGGGGCGGAAGTGGTAGCGGTCGCGCAGCGGGGAGCCGGGGCCCTCCCGCAGGGCGCGCTGGAACCACTCGTGCTGGTCCGAGGAGTGGTTGGGGACGAGGTCGACGATGATCCGCAGGCCCAGGTCGTGGGCGTCCCGGATGAGGGCGTCGGCATCCAGCAGGGTGCCGAACATCGGGTCCACGGCGCGGTAGTCGGCGACGTCGTAGCCGGCGTCCGCCTGCGGCGAGGCGTAGAACGGCGACAGCCAGACCGCGTCCACCCCGAGGTCGCGCAGGTAGGGCAGGCGGCTGCGGACGCCGGGCAGGTCGCCCATGCCGTCGCCGTTGGAGTCGGCGAAGCTGCGCGGGTACACCTGGTAGATGACCGCGTCCCGCCACCAGCCTCTGGACGCGCTGACATTCGCCTCGTGAGCGGTGTCGGCGGCAGGCCGGGAGGTGTCGGCCAGGTTCTGGGTCATGGACGGTATCCCTTGGGGACTAGAGGAGCGGAAGGCGCCGGGACGTGGAGGCGCGTGACGACGTGGTCGGGAACGGCGGTGTTGCGGGTGGCGCGTGACGACGCGGTGGCGCGCTACGACTTGGAGGCGCGCTACGACTTGGAGGCACCGGCGGTCAGACCGGTGACCAGGTGGCGCTGCACCAGGTAGAAGAAGGCCGCGGACGGGATCGCAATCAGCACGGCGGTCGCGGCCATCAGGTTCCACTGGGCGTCGTGCTCGCTGACGAAGGTCTGCAGGCCCACGGCCAGCGTGTACTTGTCGGAGCTGAGCATGAACGTGGAGGCGAACGGCACCTCGGCCCAGTAGGTGAGGAACGAGTAGAAGGCCGCCACCGCCAGGCCCGGGCGGGCGAGCGGCAGAACCAGCCGCCAGAAGGTGCCGAACGGGCTGAGCCCGTCGACCCGGCCGGCCTCGTCGATCTCCACCGGGATGGTGTCGAAGTAGCCCTTCAGCAGCCAGGCGCAGTACGGCACGGTGGTGGTCGAGTAGACCAGGATCAGACCGGTGTAGCTGTCCAGCAGGCCGAGTTCGGAGAGCATCGTGTACATCGGGACGATCAGCACCGCGATCGGGAACATCTGGGTGACCAGCAGCGACCACATCAGCGGCTTGTGCCCGGGGAACTTCATCCGGGAGACGGCGTAGCCGGTGGTGGCGGCGAGCATCACGCCGAACACGGTGGTGACCCCGGAGACCAGCAGGGCGTTGCCGAACCAGGTGAAGAAGTCGGTGTCGGACAGCACGTGCTGGTAGTTCGACAGCGTCAGCTTGTCGAGGATCTGGCCGGGGTGGAGGTAGTCGGTCTTGTCCGGGCCGAGCGAGACGAACAGGATCCACGCGACCGGGAACAGCGCGATCAGGCCGGCCAGGATCAGGGTGCCGTGGGACAGCGCCCGGGCCAGCGGGCTGCGCTCGCCGCGGCGGCGGACCTTGGCGGGCCGGGCCGCCGGGGCCGGGGCCGCCGCACGGGCCGGGAGTTCGGTGGTGGTGCTCATCGGGGGTACCTGCCTTCGTGGGTCAACTGGGTCCGGGGCCTCAGCCGTTGGCCTGCTCGTTGCGGGCGAGCCAGCGCCGGTAGAAGGCGGTGAAGACGATCAGGATGGACAGCAGGATCACGCCGTAGGCGGCGGACTGCGCGTAGTCCCGCGGGATCTGGCCGAAGCCGAGGCGGTACGCCCAGGTGACCAGCAGCTGGGCGTCGGGGGCGCCGGTGCCGAACAGCAGGAAGATCACGTTGAACTGGTTGAACGTCCAGATCACGCCGAGCAGCACGACCGTGGAGGAGACGGAGCGCAGCCCGGGCAGGGTGACGTACCGGAAGCGCTGCCAGGCGGTGGCGCCGTCCATCTCGGCGGCCTCGTACAACTCGGCCGGGATCGACTGGAGGCCGCCGAGCAGCGAGATCATCATGAACGGCACGCCGGCCCAGGTGTTCACCATGATCGCGGCCGCCTTCTGCGCCCACGGCTCGGTGAGCCAGCCCGGCTCGGGCAGGTGCAGGAAGGAGAGGATGCTGTTGACGACGCCGCCGTCGGCGAGCATCAGCCGCCAGGAGAAGACGGTGACGAAGGTCGGTACGGCCCACGGCAGGATGAGCAGCATCCGGTAGGCGGCGCGGCCGCGCAGCTTCTGGTTGAGCAGCAGCGCGAGGCCGAGCCCGAGGGTGTAGTGCAGGAAGACGCAGACGGCCGTCCAGGCGATGGTCCAGACGAAGTGCGACCAGAAGCGGTCGTACGAGCCCGGGCCCCACAGGATGTCGGCGTAGTTGTGGAAGCCGACGAACTGGTAGGTCGCCGGGATCTCGTTGACGCCGATCTTGCGCGCCATGTTGAGGCTGTTGGCGTCGGTGAGGGTGAGCCAGATGCCCTCGGCGAGCGGGTAGAGCACCAGCACGCCGAGCACCAGCACGACCGGGGCGATCATCGCGTAGGCGTACCAGTGCTTGGCGTAGGACCGCTTGACGCGTTCCAGCAGGCCCGGACGCTGCTCGCGCTCCCGGCTGCCCTTGCCGGTGGCGCCCTGCACGGCGACTGACATCGTTTGCACCTTCTCGGGGGGATTCTCGGGGGGAGCCGACGGCCCGGCCCTCCGGGGGGCGACAGGTGAGGGCGGCGCCGAACGGCGGACGGCGAACAACTGACAGATGATGAAATCTGTTCTCTGTTATTCGTTCGCCGTCACGCGTTCGGCCGCTCCTCGTCCGCTGTCACCCGTCGACCGGCGGGCCGGGCACAGGGACTACTTGGCGAAGCCCGGCAGGAGCTTGGCGTAGTCGGTGGAGACGGTGTTCAGCGCGTCCTGGGTGCTCGTACCCTGGACGGCCTTGCCCAGGTTGGTGCTCAGCGAGGCGAACAGCGAGCTGTACTCGGGCAGTTCGGGGCGCGGCTTGGCGCTGCTCAGCACGGCCTGGAAGCCGGCGATGCCCGGGTCGGCCTTGACGTCGGCGGTGAAGGCGTCGGAGCGGGTCGGCAGGGTGGAGTTCTTCTGCGCGATGAACGCCTGGCTCTCGGCCGAGGTCATGAAGGCGGCGAACTTCTCCGCGGCGGCCTTGTGGGCCTTGTCGGCACCCGCGTACACGGCGATGTTGTGACCACCGGTGGGAGCGGCGGCCTTGCCGCTGGAGCCGGCCGGGACGGCGGCGATGCCGAGGTTGTTCTTGTCGGCGAAGGCCGAGCCCTTGTAGATGTTGGTGATCTCCCAGGGGCCCTGGACGATCGCCGCGACCTTGCCGCTGTTGAAGGCGTCCATCATGTGGGCGTAGGCGTCGGTGGTGACGTCGGCCTTGACGGTGCCGGGCGAGGTGAACATCGTCTTGTAGGTCTCGACGGCCTTGACGGCCTCCGGCGAGGCGACGCTGATCTTCTTGCCGGCGGCGTCGACGGTGTCGGTGCCCTCGCCGTACAGGAACGGCATCGCGTAGTAGCCGTCCGCGGCCTTCAGCCAGAAGCCGTCCACGCCGGCCTTCTCCTTGACGGCGGCGGCGTCGGTCTTCAGCTCGTCCCAGGTCTTCGGCGCCTCGGTGATGCCGGCCTTGGTGAACAGCTCCTTGTTGTAGAGCAGGCCGAGCGTGTCGGTCACCAGCGGAACGCCGTACAGCTTGCCCTCGTACTTGGCCTGCTGGATCAGGCTCGGCTGGAAGGCGGAGGTGTCGGCGGCGGCCGGGGTGCCGTCCAGCGGCTCCAGGAAGCCGGCCTTGGCGAAGGCGGCGGTCCAGCCGACCTCGGAGCGGAACACGTCCGGAGCACCCTTGGCCCCCATGGCGGTCTGCAGCTTGTTCTGCGCCTGGTCGAACGGCACGTTGACGAAGTCGACCTTGACGGTCGGGTTCGCAGCCTCGAACTTCTTGACGAGCTCCTGGTAGTTCGGCGCCTCGTTGGTGGCGTTCGACGTGTCCCAGTACGTGAGGGTGACCGGCCCGTCGGCCTTGCCGTCGGAGCTGGAGCCGCTGCTGCCACAGGCAGCCATCGAGACCGCGAGGGCCACAACGAGGGCAGAGGCCGCGATGCCACGCCGCATGAGAACTCCTAGGGAGGGTGGGGGTGCCCGAGATGTTCCGAGACAGGCGCATAATGGCTGCCTCGTGCCGACCGCACCGTTGCTGCCGTCGGGCTCGGGAAGGAAGTTAACAGCGGCGCAAGAGGGACGGAAAGTCCTTGCAGCAAGTTTCTGCAAGAAACCGCGATCGTTACGCCCGCGTGTCCTGGACGTAGCCACTCGGTAGTTGACGGCGGCACTGATTGCCCCGTTTCGCCCGATTCACCCCTCCGTGGGCTGGCCGACGGAACCACCGTGCGTGGCCGGAAACGCTCTGCAGCAGACTGGACGCATGCGAATCAGAGCCGTCACCAGGGACGAACTTCCGCTGCTCGCCGAGCTGGAGCGGGCCGCCGGCGCACCCTTCGCCGCGATCGGCATGCCGGAGATCGCCGAGGACGAACCCCCCGCACCCGAGGAGCTGGCGCACTACCTGGAGCGGGGCGTCGCCCTGCTCGCCGAGGCCCCCGACGGAACCGTCGCCGCCTACCTGCTCGCCGAACCGGTGGACGGCGCCCTCCACATCGAACAGGTCTCCGTGCACCCCGACCACGCCCGCCGCGGCATCGGCCGGGCGCTGATCGAGCACCTCGCCGAAACCACCGACGCCCCCGCGCTCACCCTCACCACCTTCGTTGAGGTCCCCTGGAACGCCCCCTACTACGCCCGCTGCGGCTTTCGGCCGCTGGCCGAGGAGGAACTCACGCCGGGCCTGCGGGAGATCCGCCGCAAGGAGGCCGAGCACGGCCTGGACCGCTGGCCCCGGCTCTGCATGCGCCGGGACCTGCGGCCGTAGCGCCGGCCCCGGCCAGCCGGTCCTCCTGATCAGCCCTGCCGGTCGGTCCCAGCCGTCAGCCCTTCCCACCGGTCCTACTGGTGGGTCCCCAGCCGGAGCACGGTGGTCGAGCGGAACTCCTCCCCCGGCCGCAGCTCCGTGCTGGGGAACGCCGGGTGGTGCGGGGAGTCCGGGAAGTGCTGGGTCTCCAGGGCGATCCCGGCGAACGGCCCGTACGGGACGCCGCTCGCGCCGGTGACCGCGCCCTGGAACTTGTTCGCCGTGTAGACCTGGATGCCCGGCTCGGTGGTCAGCACCTCCAGGGTGCGGCCGCTGACCGGGTCCTCCAGCAGCGCGGCCCGCGCCGGGGCCCCGTCCGCGGGACGGGCGCGCAGCACCCAGTTGTGGTCGTAGCCGCCGGGCCCGGCCAGCTGGGGGTGCTCGTCGTGCACCGACTTGCCGATCGGCGTGGCCGCCGTGAAGTCGAACGGCGTGCCGGCCACCGGCTCGGTCCGGCCGTACGGGATCTGCCGCTCGTCGGCCGGGGTGTACGCGTCGGCGTCCAGGGTGAGCAGGTGGCCCAGGACGTCGCCGCTGCCTTCACCCGCGAGGTTGAAGTACGCGTGGTTGGTCAGGTTGACGACGGTCGGCTTGCTGGTGACGGCACGGTAGGCGATCACCAGCTCGCCGGAGGCGTCCAGGGTGTACGTGACGGTGACGTCCAACGCGCCGGGGAAGCCCTGGTCCCCGTCCGGGCTGTGCAGCGCCAGCCGCACCCCGCCCTCGACCGGCTCGGCCGCCCACATCCGGTGCGCGAAGCCGTCCGGACCGCCGTGGATGGTCATGCCGCCGCCGGTCGGAGCGAGCTGGTGCTCCTCGCCGTCGATGGTGACCGACGAACGGTCGATCCGGTTGGCGTACCGGCCCACCACCGTGCCGTAGTGCCGGGCCGGGCCGAGGATCTCGGACAACCGGTCGGTGGCCAGCAGCAGTTGGGCGGAGCGGCCGGAGCGGTCCGGTGCGCTCAGGGTGTGCAGGGTCGCCCCGAGGGTGAGCACGCTCGCCTCGTACGGGCCGGCCGTGAGCGTCCAGCGCTCGATCGCGGCACCCGCGCCCGAAGGGTCCAGGGGTTCCTGCCGCACGCTGGTGGCCTCGCTCGCCATTGGCCTGCTCCTCACTGGCGGCGGGCGTTGCACCGCGTCCGCCCGGTTCCGGGTCCGTCGAGGGGGCGCCGCGGCAGCCCCGTGTCCGTCAGCCTAGCGACGGCGGCGGCAGCGGGGGCGCTTCCACCAGCCCACGCGCCGCCCCGCGCGCCGCCGTCCACCACCCGCACGCCGGGCGCGTCCGCGCACATGGCGCCGGACCCGACCGCCGGGCGCTGACCGCCGCGCCCGGCACCGGCCGGTCGCCCGCCTAGTCGTTCAGGTCCCCCAGCCGCCCCAGGTCCCGCTGCTGCGGCGGCAGCCCGAGCGCCGAGGCCAGGCCGTCCGGCCCGCTGCCCGCCTTGCGGTAGACCGCCGCCAGCCGCCGGTTGACGATTCCGATCGGCACCCCGAGCTCGTCGGCGATCCGCTGCGGCGGCACGCCCTGCACGGCCCGCTTGGCGACCTCCCACTCCGAGCTGCTGAGCGTCTCCAGGGTGTCCCGGAAGTCGCGCAGCCCCACCCGGTTGGGCCGCAGGCCGTAGTTGGCGAGCTCCTGCCGCGCCCGGTCGACCAGCCCCTCCGCCGAGCAGTGCTGGGCCAGCTCGATGCCCTGGTACAGGCACTCCTGGGCGTCGTCCAGCCGACCGACCCGGCGCAGCGCGGCCCCGAGGTCGACCAGCGCGACGGCGTGCTCGTAGCCGGCCGGGGACTGCCCGAGGTACGCCACGGCCTCCTCCAGCAGCTCGACCGCCTGTCGGCCGTGCTCGATCCGCGCGTACAGCCGCAGCGCGCTGCCGATCGCCGAGGCGGTGCCGAAGGCCCGCGCGTCATGGACCGCCTTCTGGGCGTACTCCCGGGCGCGCTCGGGCTCGTCGCCCGCGATCGCGATGGCGAGGTGGCCGGCCCAGGGCGCCCAGACGGTGTTGCGCCAGCCGCGGATCTCCAGCTGGGAGCCGGCCTCGGTGAGCGCGGCGGCCGCGCCCGCGTTGCGGGTCTTGGCGACCAGCAGCTTGCCGTACAACGAGGCGGCGTCCGGCAGCACCATGGCGGTCGCGTAGTACGGCGGGTGGAAGCCGGAGTCGTTGGCCAACTGCCAGGCCTCATCGATCCGGCCGCGGGCGAGCAGGGTGTCGACCAGCACGCCGACCGCGTCCCAGGCCAGCGGCAGCATGTCCCCGATCCGCTCGGAGATGCGGTGCGCCCGGCGCAGGAAGTCCTCGGCCTCGGCGAGCAGGCCGCGGCGGAACCGGGCCAGGCCCATCAGGAAGTAGGCGAAGCCCCGGTGGGCACCGCTCCAACCGGCCACCTCGAACTGGATGATGGCGTCCGCGGCCAGCCGTTCGGCCTGGGCGATGCGGTCGTTGTAGATGTACGTGAGGCAGAGCATCGAGGGCAGTTCGAAGCCCCAGGTGGTGTCGGTCCACCCGAGGCCCTTGGGCAGCCGTCCGCCGTCGAGGACCTCGTCGGCGAGCGCGAGCGCCTCCGCGGACGGGGCGCCGCGCAGGGTGAGGTCCCAGGCGCGCATGGCGAGTACGGCCCGGGCGGAGGCCTCCTTGCCGTTCAGGCTCCGGCACATCTCGCCGAGCCGGGCGGAGCGGCCCGGGCCGTCCTCCTCGGACTTGCGGAAGGCGTGCCACATGAACGAGGCGGCCTGGAGCCGCTGACGCCCGGCCGGGTCAACGGTCTGCTCGGCCTCGCGCTGGCAGACCAGGGCGGCCTCGCCCAGCTCACCGGCGTGGGCGAGCACCTCGGAGAGCCGGAAGGTGGCGTCCACGCGCAGTTCGGGCCGCAGCGGCAGCTCGTCGGGGTCGAGGGCCAGCTTGAGCTGGTTGACGGTGGCGACGGGGTCGGTGAGCAGTGCGGAGCAGCCGAGTTCGTACATCACCTCGGCCTTGATCTCGTCGGCGGGCGGCTCGTTGAGCGCGCGGTGCAGACAGCGCTGGGCGGCCTCGGGGGCGCCGATCAGCTGGTGTTCGATCGCGGCGCGGCGCAGCTTCTTGACGATCCGGTCGTCGCCCTCGCCGGAGTGGGTCTCGACCAGGTGGCGGGAGGCGGCGAGCAGGCCGAGTCCGGCGTTCTCGATCTCGGCGGCGGCGATGCCGTGCATGCCGAGGCGGGTGGCGTCCGGCATGGTGTTGTAGATGGAGCTGGCGATCAGCGGGTGGACGAACTCCAGGTTCCCGTTGGGGGTCTGGGTCAGCACGCGCTGTTTGCGCAGCTGCTTGATGGACTCGCGGGCGCCCTCGGTGCTCTGGGTGGAGATCCGGGTGGCGAGGTCGACCCGGATGTCGGTGCCCAGCATCGCGCAGGCCCAGGCATACCGCAGGGTGCTGGCGCCTAGCCGGTCCAGCCAGCTCTTGAGGGTCATCCCGGTGGCGTCGACGGCGAGTTCGCGCAGCTGCCGGGAGTTCTCCTCGACCGGTTCGAGCTCCTGGTCGCGGACCTGGTCGAGCAGGGCGATGACCTCGAACGGGTTGCCGTTGACGACGTTCCAGAACTCGTAGCAGAAGGCCTCCTCGGCCTTGTCGCCGAGCTCGGCACGGATCATGTCGGTGACCGAGCTGAGGTTGAGGCGGTTGAGCTCGTGCCTGCGCGCCTTGAGTCCGAGGACGGCCCGGCGGAATTCCTGGGTCTCGGTGGGCCAGTCGCTCTCGTCCTCCCGGAAGGCGAAGACGAGCAGGACGGGAAGTTCACTCGATCGGATGGCGAACTTGGTCAGCCAGGAGAGTGACTCCCCGTCCGCCCAGTGCAGGTCGTCAACGATCATCACCATCGGCGCCCGGCGCGGCGCGAGCTGGGTGAGGACGTAGTCGAGGCCGTCGCGCACGCCCTGCGGGTCGAGGCGGCGGGCGCCGGCCTTGGGCTGCTTGAGGCCCATGGCCGGTCCGACGACCTCCTCCCAGGTGCCCATGACCTGGGCGAACACGTCCGGCGGCAGGTCGCTGAGCACGGGCTGGAGCAGCTGCCGCAGCACGTGGTACGGATCCTTGAACTGCCGTTCTCCACCTCGGGCGAAGAGCACGGTGGCGCCGTCGCGGAGCTTGGCGAGCCGCCGGACCTCGTGCAGCAGACTGGTCTTTCCGATGCCGGGGCGGCCGGAGAAGGTGAGCAGGTCACCGATCTCGGTGCCACCTGCGGCGAAGCCGCGGCAGAGCTGGTCCACGGCGGCCTCCACCGAGCGCAGTTCGGAGTCGCGGTCGTGCAGCCGGACCCGGGGCGCGGTGCCGTCGCCCTCGTGGGCGGAACCAGCACCCGCCCGAATTGCGTTCTCCTGCTCGGTCACCGTCGTGCCTCCGCCTCGCCCGCTCGCGTCACAGCTCCATCACTGCGTGCAGCCGAGGTTAGCGCCGCGCGGCCGTTCCCGTGGGGCATTCGTGCAGGCTGGGGCGGACGGTGAGGGTTCGGGCGGCTTGTCAAGGGCAACTGCCCTATATCCCTAACGTCCGATCATTGCATCAGATACCCTACGGCCTTCGAGGTTCGGATGATCTTGCGGAACCCACCCCCACCGCCCGCGCCTCGCCGCGTCAACTCCCCCCACCATCAGCGCTCGAACAAAAAGCGCCCCCAACCTCCGCTGCACCGGGAGTCCGATGTCTGACGACACCTCACTTCAGATTCCGTTCCCGCACCGCCGCAGTCCGCACGGCCCGCGCGCCACCGCACTGCACCGGGACTGGCTCATCCGCCACCCCCTGCTACCCGACGCCGACCACCCCGGCTACGCCCACTGGGAAGTGGTGGACCTCGCCGCGCTCGGCTACCCGGACGCCGGTCCGGACGAACTCGCCCTGGCCGCCGACCTGATGGGCTTCTACTTCCTCTTCGACGACCAGTTCGACGGCCCGCTCGGCCGCCGCCCCGCCGAAGTCGCCCCGATCTGCGAACGGCTGATCGCCGTCCTGCACGGTGCCCGCCCCGACCAGGACTCCCCGGTCGAGACCGCGTTCGCCGACCTGTGGGACCGCAGCGTCCAGGGCATGCCGGCCCGCTGGCAGGCCCGCGCCGCCTACAACTGGGAGTACTACCTGGCCAGTCACCCGGCCGAGGCGGCCGGCCGGATCTCCACCCGGCCGCCGGACCGCGACGGCTACCTGGAGCTCCGACGGGGCACCGCGGCCATGGAGACCATCTTCGACATGGTCGAACGCCTGGGCCAGTTCGAGGTCCCGGCCGCCGTCCTGCACCACCCGGTGCTGCGCCAACTCCGCCAGCTGGCCGCCGACATACCGTCCCTCAGCAACGACGTGCGCTCCTACCCGCTGGAGGCGCCGCGCGGGGACGTGAACAACCTGGTCATGATCGTCCAGCGGGAACGGTGCTGCTCGGCCGAGGAGGCCTGCGCGGCGGTCATCGCCGAGGCCCAGCTGATGGTCGACCGCTGCGCCGAGCTGCGCGACCGACTGCCGGACGTCCACCGCGAGTTGGGCCTTTCCCGGATCGAACGCGTGATCGCCGAGCGGTACGCGGACGGACTGCTGACCTGGCTGGCCGGCTACCTCAGCTGGGAGGCCCGCACCGGGCGGTACCACGCGGTCTGACCGGGCGCCCGCCCCGAACCGCCCGACGGGCGTACGGCGGCCCGCCCCGGGAGCGCCGTCCGGGCCACGCGGCGGCGTGCGGCGGCACGCCGCGGGAACGCGGCCGGAACGCGCGCCCCGCAGCGATCCGGTTCCGGGCGCCCGAGGTGATCCGCTCCGGGGCGCCCCTGGTGATCGGCTCCGGACTCCCGTCGGCACGCCCCCGGGAGCGGCCGGCGGACACACCCTCCGTACGGGCCCGGCGTACGGACCGTAGCCGCGCCGGGCGCCGGGCGGTTATCGTGCTCGACGGCGGGCGCCCGGCGGGGCGCCGGTCCGATGGCGTGTCCCACCCCTCCCGCCGGACCGCCCCCTGACCGGGCGGTCCGGCGTGCCGCCCGCGGCCCGAGCCGCGCCGACGGCACCCGACGCAGCGAGGAGACACCGAGCATGACGGTCTACCAGCCCCCCGGCACCCCCGGCAGCATCGTCGCCTACCGCTCCCGGTACGAGCACTGGATCGGCGGCGACTGGACGCCCCCGGTGCGCGGCGAGTACTTCGGCAACCCGACCCCGGTCACCGGCGAGGTGTTCACCGAGGTCGCCCGGGGCACCGCCGAGGACATCGAGGCCGCCCTGGACGCGGCCCACGCCGCCGCCCCGGCCTGGGGCCGCACCTCGGCCGCCGAGCGCGCGCAGGTGCTGCTGCGGGTCGCCGACCGGATGGAGGCCAACCTGGAGCGGCTGGCCGTCGCGGAGAGCTGGGAGAACGGCAAGCCGGTGCGCGAGACGCTGGCCGCCGACCTCCCGCTCGCCGTCGACCACCTGCGCTACTTCGCCGGTGCGCTGCGGGCCCAGGAGGGCAGCCTCTCCCAGCTGGACGAGGACACCGTGGCGTACCACTTCCACGAGCCGCTGGGCGTGGTCGCCCAGATCATCCCGTGGAACTTCCCGATCCTGATGGCGATCTGGAAGCTCGCCCCGGCGCTCGCGGCCGGCAACGCGGTGGTGCTCAAGCCCGCCGAGCAGACCCCGGCCTCGGTGCTGCTGCTCGCCGAACTGACCGCCGACCTGCTGCCGCCCGGCGTGCTCAACATCGTCACCGGCTTCGGCGAGGAGGCCGGCGCCCCGCTCGCCGCCAGCCCCCGGGTCCGCAAGGTCGCCTTCACCGGCGAGACCACCACCGGCCGGCTGATCGCCCGCTCGGCGGCCGACAACCTGATCCCGGTCACGCTGGAGCTCGGCGGCAAGAGCCCGAACGTGTTCTTCGCGGACGTCGCCGCCGCCTCGGACGCCTTCTACGACAAGGCCGTCGAGGGCTTCGCGATGTTCGCCCTCAACCAGGGCGAGGTCTGCACCTGCCCCAGCCGCGCGCTGATCGACTCCGCGATCTACGAGCGGCTGCTCGCCGACGGCCTGGAGCGGGTCCGGGCGATGCGCCAGGGCGACCCGCTGGACACCGAGACCCAGGTCGGCGCCCAGGCCAGTGTCGAACAGCTGAAGAAGATCCTCTCCTACTTCGAGATCGGCCAGGAGGAGGGCGCCAAGCTCCTGGCGGGCGGCGAGCGGGCCGACCTCGGCGGTGCGCTGGCCGGCGGGTACTACGTCACGCCGACGGTCTTCGAGGGCGACAACTCGATGCGGGTCTTCCAGGAGGAGATCTTCGGACCGGTCGTCTCGGTCACCCGCTTCGACGGCTTCGACCACGCCGTCGCCCTCGCCAACGACACCCAGTACGGGCTCGGCGCGGGCGTCTGGACCCGCAGCCTCAACACCGCCCACCGGGCCGGCCGCGCCATCCAGGCGGGCCGGGTCTGGACGAACTGCTACCACGCCTACCCGGCCCATGCGGCCTTCGGCGGCTACAAGAACTCCGGCATCGGGCGGGAGAACCACAAGGCGCTGCTGGAGCATTACCAGCAGACCAAGAACCTGCTGGTCAGCTACTCCCCCGACGCGGTCGGCTTCTTCTAGGAAGTCGGCTTCCTCCAGGGAGCGGAGCGGCAAAGCGGAGCGGGAGGCCCACCGGGGCCTCCCGCTCCTCGCCACTCCCCGTGGCGGGCTCCGGGGCGATTCGCCTGTTCCGGGGATCAAAGCACATGAATGCGCCCAATTCACCGACGCGCCGCCGACATGCCCGGACGGCCCGCGCGAAAGCCGTAGACAGGACTCCCCGTACCCCAACCCCGATCCGGGAGTCCCGCGTGACCATCGCCCCCACGAAACTCAGCGACCCCGCCGTCCGAGCCTTCGTCACCGCGGTCAACGCGGGCGACCGCGAGGCCTTCTTCGCGCTGCTCGCCGCGGACGCGACCATGTCCGACGACGGGTCCGAGCGCGACCTGGCGGACTGGGTCGACCGGGAGATCTTCGGCCCGAACGGCCGGATGGCCGTCCAGACCGAGTCGCACGGCGGCCACGCGCTGGTCGCCGAGTTCACCAACGAGACCTGGGGCACGATGCGCACCGCGTGGCGCTTCACCGTCGACGGCGGGAAGATCCGCCGCTTCGAGACCGGCCAGGCCTGAAGCGACCGGCCTGGCCCGGGGCCACCAGCCAGGCCTGGGACTACCGGCCGGGCCCGGGGCTACCGGTCCAGCCCCAGGCACCCCCGCACCGCGCGGATCAGGTTCCGCGAGCGGACGTCCCCGGTGACACCCGGCTGCATGCCGTTGGTGACGTAGCCGAAGCCCAGCCCCAGGTCGGGGTCGGCGAAGCCGAGCGAGCCGCCCCGGCCCGGGTGGCCGAAGCTCGCCGGGGAGGCCATCGGCGCGGTCGGACCGTGCCGCCAGAAGCCCAGGCCGAAGGTGGAGTTGACGATCAGCACCCGGTCCGGCCCGCTCACCGCCGGCCCGACCGCGCGTGCCAGCACCTCGGGGCCGAGCAGCGGCGGCAGCAGCGCGCCGGAGCCGTCCGCACGGTCGGCCGCACCGATCAGCGCCGCGTAGAACCGGGCCAGCGACCGGGCGGTGCCGATGCCGCCGGCCCCGGGGATCTCGGCGGCCTGCACCGCCGGGTCGTTGAGGTCCACGCCGGGGCGCACCGAGGCGAAGGAGCGGGCGGTCAGCGAGGCCGGGTCCTGGTAGGCGTCCCGGACGGACTGCTTGGGCCGCAGCCGCAGCCCGCTCGGACCGGTCCGCGCCGCCTCCGGGGCCGGCAGGTCGACCAGCTTGCCGACCCGGGGCGCGGCGCCGGCCGGCAGCCCGATCCACAGGTCCAGCCCGAGCGGCCGGGCGACCTCCTCGGCGAAGTACTGGCCTATGGTCCGGCCGCTCACCCGGCGCACCACCTCGCCGACCAGCCAGCCGAAGGTGTACGGGTGGTAGCCGTGCGCGGTGCCGGGTTCCCAGGCGGGCTCCTGCGCGGCGACGGCGGCGGCCGCGCGCTCCCAGGTGAGCACGTCCTCCAGCCGCAGCGGCACGTCCAGCGCGGGCACCCCGGCCTGGTGCGAGAGCAGCTGGCGCACCGGGACCCGGCCCTTGCCGGCCGCCGCGAACTCCGGCCAGTACGAGGCCGCCGGGGCGTCCAGGTCGAGCAGGCCGCGCTCGACCAGCAGCAGCGCGGCGGTCGCGGTGAGGCCCTTGGTGACCGAGCGCAGCACCTGGGCGGTGTCCGCCGTCCACGGCACCGCGGGCGCCGGCCGGCCGCCGACCTCCGGCCGGGCGTCGCCGCCCCACAGGTCGACCACCTTGCGGCCGCGCACGTACAGCGCGAAGGCCGCGCCGAGCTCGCCGTAGTCGGCGAAGTTCCGTGCGAAGGCCTCCCGTACGGGCTCGAACCCCTCGGCCGTCTCGCCCCAGATCTCCACCACCGCGTGCCGTCCTCGACCAGTTCCGCTGCTTCTCTTGCCATGTGCGCTCGTTTTCGATCTCCTTCGATCCTTCTTCGATCGAATTCGTTCGAACCGAGCCCCGAAACCCTAACCTGTCCCCCATGACCAACCCTGCCGAAGAACTGCTGGACATCGTCGACGAGCACGACCGCGTGATCGGGACCGCCCTGCGCGGCGAGGTGTACCGGCGCGGGCTCACCCACCGCTGCGTCTTCATCCTGGTCCGCGACCCGGCCGGACGGATCTTCGTCCACCGCCGCACTGACACCAAGCTGTTCGCCCCCGGCGCGTACGACATGTTCGTCGGCGGCGTGGTCGGCTCCGGCGAGACCTACGCCGAGGCCGCCGTCCGCGAGGCCGAGGAGGAACTCGGCGTCCACGGCGTCACCCCGCGGCCCCTGTTCAAGTTCCTCTTCGAACAGGACCGGCTCTCCTGGTGGTGCGACATGTACGAGGCGGAGTGGGACGGCCCGGTCTCCCCCCAGGAGTCCGAGGTCGCCTGGCACGCCTGGCTCACCCCCGCCGAACTCGCCGACCGCCTCACCCGCGACACCTTCGTCCCCGACGGCCTGGAGGCCTACCGCCGCTACCTGGAGCTCCGGTCCGCCTAGCGCCGCCGAGGCCTCGGGGCCGACGGTTCGCGGTGCGGGGCGGCGTGCGGGCTTCGGAGACGGCGTGCGGGCCGACGGGCGGCGCGCCCCAGGCTCCACCGGAGGGCCCGCGACGAACTAGGGTGGCGCGCATGGCCTCCCGTACGCCGTCTCCGACGGCCGACCACGCAGCACGGACCTCCGCATCCGCCGGGGCGGCGGGCGGGCGGCCGCGTCGGCGGCTGAGTGTGGACGAGCGGCGGGAGCAGCTGATCGCCGTGGCGCTGGAGCTGTTCAGCCGCCGGCCGCCGGAGGAGGTGTCGATCGACGACATCGCCGCCGCCGCGGGTGCCTCCCGGCCGCTGGTCTACCACTACTTCCCCGGCAAGCAGGCCCTGTACGAGGAGTCGCTGCGGCGGGCCGGGCAGGAACTGTCAGCGCGGTTCGAGGAGCCCATGGAGGGGCCGCTGTCGGAGCGGCTGCACCGGGTGATGGGCCGCTACCTGGACTTCGTGCAGAGCCACGGGCCGGGCTTCGCCGCCCTGCTGCGCGGCGGCTCGGTGGCGGCCAGCGCGGGCACCTCGGCGGTGATCGACGACGTGCGCCGGGCGGCCCAGGAGCAGATCCTGGCCCACCTGGCCATCCCCGCGCCGAGCGTCGGGCTGCGGCTGACCGTCCGGGCCTGGATCGCCAACGCCGAGATCACCTCGCTGGAGTGGCTGTCCGAGCGCTCGGTGCCGCTGGCGGAGCTCCAGCTGCACCTGGTGCAGGAGTTCGTCGCGGCGCTCACCCTCACCGCCGCCCGCGAGCCGGCGCTCGCCGCCGAACTGGCCTCCTTCTTCGCCGACGAGCGCCCCGACGGCCCGACCGGGCGCCTGATGCGGGACCTCGCGGGGCTGTTCGCCGTGCCGGGGATCGTCGAGGCGGTCACCGCGCTCGCGGCCGGCACCCCCGACGACGGGTCCGCACAGGCCACCGGGGCCGCCGCCGAGTGACCCGCGCGGTCGACGGATCGACGACCGGGGCCGGCGGAGCGGTAACCGTGCCCGGCGGAGCGGTGTCCGGGGTCGGCGCCGGACTCGTCGCCGCTCGCCGACCGTCCAAGTGATCATCGGGTGATCCTGCGGTTCGGTCAGGACAGTGGGCTCTGATAGGAATGAGCAGGGATCTGACGGCGCGCCGCCGCGCCGGGGCCGGTCCCACCCGAACCACCGACAGCAGACGGAGCAGAGCGGGGGGCTCACCAGGTGACCCAGGACGTCCAGTTCAGCGTGGAGGCCAATCCCTTCGCGGCAGCGGAGCAGGTCTGCGCGACCCTCGGCACCCTCACCGACGCCCTCTTCGACCAACACACCTCGCGCCACCCGGCGGCCTCGCTGAGCGCCCTGCGGACGGCCGAACACCCCGCCGCCGAGGCGCTGTTCGCCCTGCCGCTGGCCCCCAACGGCCCGGTGCACACCGCCCTCGACCGGCTCGGCACGGTGACCACCGCGGGCACCGGACGGCCGGGCACCGGCGCGCGGCTCACCGACCGGGTGGTCACCGCGCTCCAGGCCCGGTACGGCGGCGGCGCGGTGCGCGGTGCCATCGCCGACCGGGGCACCACCTCGGCCGCGCTGTTCCAGCTCCCGGTCACCGGCGAGTTCGCCGACGCCAAGCTGCGTCCGCCGTTCGCCCCCGCGCTGGCCGCGCTGGCGGCCGGGCAGCAGACCCGCCAGCCGGTCGAACTGCCCACCGGCGCGGGCGCCGAGGTCCGGCTGGTCGTACCGCCCGGCTTCCACTCGCTGACCTCCCCGGGCGGCCCGCCCGGCGTCTCCGCCCGTACGGTGCCCCCGCTGCCCGACAGCGCGGACCGGACCGGCGGCAGCGCGACCGGTGGGAGTGCGAGCGGTGGGAGCGCCCCGGCCACCGTGGCGGCCGCCGATGAGCTGGCCCGGCACCTGGCCGAGGTCGCCGAGGAGCTGTTCAGCGCGACCGGTCCGGAGCCGCGGCGCGACTTCGCGGTGATCTCCGCCACCCTGGCCGACCTGATCCGCGACGCGGGCGTCGTGTACGCCGGCGTCTGCGCGCTGGAGCTGGACGACCGCGCCTCGGACGCCGCCCTGGTCGTCTCGCTCGCCCGGCACCCGCTGCCGATCACCGCGCTCGCCACCGAGCTGGCCACCGTCCGGCGGCACGCCGAGGTGTGGACCGTACTGCTGCCGGCCGGACCGGCCGCCGTCCTGGTCGAGGGCCGGACCGTCCCGGTACCCGGACCGCTGGCCGCCGACGGACAGCGGCGCTGGGTGGTCACCTCGGCCGTCCAGGCCTTCGTGCCGCTGCCGGACGGCGGGACGGTGCTGTGCGCCCAGCTGTCCACGGCACGGCCGGAGGACTGGGAGCTGTACACGGAGGCGTTCGCGGAGCTGCTGAAGAGCATCCAGTTCGGCTGGGACGGCGTACCGGTCCCGGGCGCCGCGGCCGCCGTCCCGGCCGCCGCGGTGAGCAGCGTTCCGACCCCGGCGCCCGCTCCCGCCCCGACCCCGTCGCCTGCTGCCGCCGTCGAGGAGGCAGCGGCGGAGGCGCCGGAGGAGAGGCCGGTGCACCTGCGCGGCACACCGGTACGGGTGCCTCCCGCGGACTTCAACCCCTTCGCACCGGTCGCGGAGACCCCGGAGGTCCCCGCCGCCGGTGGGGACCAGGCGGCACCGGACGCCGAGGGCGGACCGAAGGGCACCCCGGTGATGGTCCCGCCGCCGGACTTCAACCCCTTCGCCATGGGGGGCATCCCGGACCTGTCGGGCGACGCGCCCGCCACCCGGCCCGCCGGGGCGGCTCCGGTCGCCGATCCGTTCGGCACCACGGTCGCGGCCGAGCAGAAGGCCGACCCGTTCGGCACGACTCTCCCCTCCCAGGGCCCGGCCGTCCCGCCGCCGCCCTCGACCCCGCCCGTCATCCCGGCCCAGGCACCGCTCGCCGCGGCCGCGGAGCGGAGTTCGGGGCAGGGCGGGGAGGCAGAGGAGCCGGCTCCGGGCAAGGGCACGCCGGTGATGGTCCCGCCGCCGGACTTCAACCCCTTCGCCATCGGGGGTCTCCCGGACCTGTCGGCTCCCGAACCGGAGTCGGCGGAGGAAGCGGACGCCGAGCCGCAGAACCGCCCGTTCGGCTGAGCCGGAGGCGGGGGAAGCCGCTGCGCGCCGTCACCGCGAACGGGTGACGGCCGTCAACGGACAGCTGACGACTGACGGCTGACAGGTAACAACCGACAGATAACAGCTGACAGATTTCAGCGAACGAAATCTGAAATCTGTTACCTGTCAGCTGTTCGCCGCCCCCGGCCCCCGCCGCTCGATCATCAGACCGACCCCGTCCAGCATCCGCGCCATCCCGAACTCGAACAGCGCCTCCAGGCCCAGGTCGATCTCCGGCCCCCGGTTCATCGCGTCGAACATCGGGAACCGCTCCGGATCCGCCATCAGCCGGGCGTGCTCCTCACCCTCCACCCGGTCCATCCACTCCTCCGCGGACAGCCCGCTGTCCTGCTCGGCCTGCGCCTCCCGCTCGAAGTGGACGGCCAGCCCGCACACGAACGCCGCCAGGGCGACGGCCGCCTGGGCCATCTCCTCGCCGCTCAGACCCCGCCCCGCCAGGGCGGCCATCGACCGCTCGGTGTGCACTGCGGCGTCCGGCGCCAGCACGGGCCGGGTGAAGGACATCGTGGAGGCCAGCCACGGGTGCCGCCGGTAGATCCGCCACTGCAGCCGGGCGACCGTCTCCAGCCCCTCCCGCCAGTCCTCCGCCGGCGGCTGGGGCAGCGGCTGTTCCCCGAACGCCACGTCCGTCATGAGCCGCAACAGCTCGTCCTTGCCGGGCACATGACGGTAGAGCGACATCGTCGCGACGCCCAGATCGGTCGCGACCCGGCGCATCGACAGCGCCGCCAGCCCCTCCTCGTCGGCCACCCGGACGGCCGTCGCGACGATCCGCTCCCGGGTGAGCTCGCCCTCGCCGCCCGCCCGCACCCGCCGCGCCGCGGTCGCCTCAGCCGTCGGCCGCACTTCCCGCGCCGGTTCCCGCCGCGGCTCCCGGGCCCGGACCTCCTCCGGAGCTGCCTTCCCGGCGACCACCGTGCCCACCCCGGGAACGGCCCGTACGAGCCCTTCCTCCCGGAGGCGGTTCAGCACCTTGGTCGCCGTGGCCATCGCGACGCCCCACTCCTGGGTGATCCGCCGGGTCGACGGCACCCGCGCCCCCGGCGCCAACTCCCCTGCCGCGATGCGACGTCGGAGCTCGGCCGCGATCCGCTCCGAGGGACTCCCGCTCTCAGCCACCCGATCCCACCATCAACCTGCCGTTCAACAGCCGTGGTGCCGACAGCAGTTGACGCACCATGCGCCAACCACCGGCCGCCACAGCCGGGTTCACCCGCGATCCGGCCGCACCCGGCCCGATCCGCGTCCGCCCTCAGCCGGCCCTCGGCGCGCCCTCAGCCCGCCCGCCGGGCCAGGTGCACCACGTCCGGCACCCCCCGGGCGACCGGGATCTCGTGCGTCACCACGTCCGAGAACCCCACCGCCCGCAGCGCCTCCTCGAAGGCCGGCGAAGGCTGCGCGCTCCACACCGCCAGCACCCCGCCCGTCCGCAGCCGGTGCCACAGCACCGCGAGCCCGTCCGCGCCGTACAGCCCGTCGTTGGACTCGGTGACGGTCCAGTCCGGCCCGTTGTCGATGTCCAGGCACAGCGCGTCGTAGCGCTCGCCGTCCGCCGCCGCGAGGTACTCCAGCAGGTCGGTGTGGAGCACCTCGACCCGCGCGTCCTCCAGCGCACCGTCGGAGAAGGCGCCGAGCGGGCCGGTCCGGTGCCAGTCGATGATCGCGGTCTCCCGCTCGACGATGGCGATCCGTCCCCAGCGCGGCTCGGCCGCCGCGTACGCCAGCGAGAAGCCGACCCCGAGGCCCCCGATCAGCACCGACGGCCGCTCGACCGGGCCGCCCGTGCGGTCCAGCTCGTCCAGCGCCGCCTGGATCAGCAGCCGCTCCGAGCGCCCGTCGGCGGTGTCCATCAGGAAGCAGCCGTTGGCGATGATCTCGAAGTCCCGACCGCGTTGCCGGAGCACCACCTCGCCGTACGGGCCCTCCCGCCGGTCGAGGGTGACGACGGCCTCGTGGCCGTCGCGTTCGGGCAGTGCGGTGGTCATCCGTCCCCCTTGGTGGACTCGGGCGAACTCGGCTGCGGTGCCGGCCCCGTACGGACGGGGCGGGCACCTGCCCGACAATAGCCGAGTCCGCACCCGGGTCCGTCAGGTCGTGACCAGCACCCCCACGTACGAGACGCCCGCGACGACCACCCAGGACCCGAGTCCGAGCAGGGCGATCCGCCCGCCGGTGCGGGCCATGGTCGGCAGGTGCACCGCACTGCCCAGGCCGAACAGCGCGGCGGCCAGCAGCAGCCCCTGGGCGTCCGCGGCCAGGTCGAGCGCCCGCTCGGGCAGCACCCCGGTGGTCCGCAGGACGATCATCGCGAGGAACCCGGCCACGAACAGCGGCACGATCGGCGGACGGCTGCCGGTCTTCACCGACTTCTCAGCCGACTTCTCACCCGACTCCGCGCTCGACTTATCGCCCGACGCCGCGCCCGCCGCGCCCTCCTCACCCGCCCCGCCCGCCGCTGAGGCCCCCACCGGAGCGCCCACCGGCGCCCCGACCGGAACCTCCGCCAAGGCCGCCACCCGCGCCGCCCGCAGGTTCCGCCGCACCGCCACGGCCACCCCCGCGACCAGCGGCGCCAGCAGCACCACGCGCATCAGCTTGACCAGCACCGCCTCCCGCAGCGCCCCGGCCCCGCCGGTCTGCGCGGTGGCGACGACCTGCCCGACGTCGTGCACGCTCGCCCCGACCCAGCGCCCGAACTCCAGCTCGCCGAGCCCGAGCGGGTGCTGGAGCAGCGGCAGCACGGCGATCGCCAGCGTCCCGCAGAGAGTCACCAGCGCCACCGAGGCCGCGACGTCCTCCTCCTCGCTGCCCGCCGCCTGGCTGACCGCGCCGATCGCCGAGGCCCCGCAGATCGAGTACCCGGTGGCGACCAGCAGCGGCTGGTCCCCGGGCAGGCCGAGCCGCCGGCCCAGCCAGAGCGTGCCCGCGAAGGTGGCCGCGACCACCGCGAGCACCATGGCGACGGTGGCCCAGCCGAGGCCGAGCACGTCGTCCAGGCTGAGCTTGAGCCCGAGCAGGACGATCCCGAGCCGCATCAGCCGCTTCCCGGCCGTGGACAGCCCCGGCCGGGCGATCCCGCGGACCACCGGGCGCAGCCCGGGCAGGTGGGCCACCAGCATGCCGAGCAGGACGGCGGCGGTGAGTTCGGGCACGGCCGGCACCAGCGCGTGGATGCCCAGCGCGGCGGCCACTCCGAGGGCCGCGAGCAGCAGCCCGGGGGCGTCGCCGCGCATCGGGGGCAGTGAGCGGGTGCCGGCGGTGCGGTGCCTGAGGGTCAGTGCCACGCCGCCCTCACTGCTGCCGGTCGGCGGGCAGCCGGTAGACCCGCCGGATGCTGGTGCCGAGCCGCGAGACGTCCGCGCCGTAGACGTGGATGGAGATCGCCGTGCTGCTACAGGAGTTGCGCACCAGGTGGATGTCGCCGGGCGGGGCGAAGGCGGCCACGGTGCCGGCCGGGCCGGCCACGTGCTCGGTCTCGACCAGCCGGGAGGTGGGGCCGTCGGAGACCAGCCGGTAGCGGGTCTCGCTCTCCTGGCCCTGGTGGACGCCGGCCACGCACCAGGAGACGTGGTCGTGGATCGGGGTCTGCTGCCCGGGCAGCCAGACCAGGGCGACGACGGAGAAGCTGCCGTCCCCCTCGGCGTGCAGGACGTGCTGGCGGTAGCGCTGCGGGTCGCCCTCGCGCTGGGCGGGGGTGAGCAGCGCGTCGGGCCCGTCCGGGTCGGCGTGCAGGTGCGGGGCGAGGCGCTCGCCGACCAGGTAGGCGGTGAGCTCCGGCGGGAGCCCGCGGTCCACGACGGCGCGGATCTCACTGATCAGCGCGGTCATCCGCTCGGTGAGCCGGTCGCTGCCGACCGTGGCTGAGGGTGTCATCCCAGCAGGTTCGAACCTATGGACCCATCACGTCCAAGGAGGGTTTGTAAGCAATCTCCCCATCAACGCTTATAGGTCGCCGGGTGGCAGTCCTTGCTCGTCGGTCATGTGACCCGCCGACGGGTCAGCACCCGACCCGGCTCGCCGCCGCCTGCCGCAGGTGGTCCAGCACCAGCCCGGTGGCCGGGATCCGCCGGTGCTCGCGCAGCACGTACGCGCTCACCTGCCGCCGCAGGTGCGGCTCGACGGCCCGTCCGGTGACCTTGCGGTGGCACATGAAGGAGAGCACCAGCGCCGGCATCAGCGCGATCCCGACCCCGGCGGCGACGAGCGACTGCACCGCGAGGTTGTCGTCGGTGGAGAAGACGATGTCCGGTGCGAAGCCCTCCTCCGCACAGACGTGCAGCAGGTTGGCCCGGCAGCGCGGACAGCCGGCGATCCAGCGTTCGCCGCCGAGGTCGGCCAGCCGTACGGCGTGCCGGCGGCCGAGCGGGTGCCCGACCGGCAGCAGCACCGTGAGCAGGTCCTCCATCAGCGGGATCTCGTCCACGCCCTCCGGCACCTCGGCGGCCGCGCCGGGGTACCGGAACGCCAGCGCGATGTCGCACTCCCCGCGCAGCAGCCGCTGGACGGAGTCCGGCGGCTCGGCCTCCAGCAGCTCGACCCGCACACCGGGGTGCTCGGCCAGCAGCCGGGCCATCGCCTGGGGTATCAGGGTGGCGTTGGCGCTGGGGAAGGCGCAGACCCGCACCCGACCGGCGCGCAGCCGGGCCAGCGCGGCGAGCTGCTGCTGGGCGGCGGACATGCTGCCGAGGATCAGCTCGGCGTGCCGGGAGAGCGCCTCGCCGGCCTCGGTGAGCCGCAGTCCGCGCCCGGCCCGGGTGAAGAGCGGGACGCCGACGGTGCGTTCGAGCGCCTTCATCTGCTGGGTGATGGCGGGCTGGGTGTAGCCCAGTTCGCGGGCGGCGGCCGAGTAGGAGCCGGCCCGGACGACCTCGTGGAACGTCCTGATGTGCCGCGAATCGAACACCGGCTCCATGGTCCCTCCCGCCCTCTCGTCCACCGTCGGCAGCCCCGTTCCGGCCGCGCTCCGGTCGTCCACGGGCCGCGCCCGGGCGCCCGAGAATCATAAGAGGAATTTGGAGGTACCGACCCCAACCCCACCCGTACCTATGGTTCAGCCCCGAACCGGCCTTCTCACAGCTGCACCGACCTCACCGCCGCACCAGCCTCACTGCTGCACCGACGGCGGCAGCCCCACCGGCACCCCGGCCTTGGCCACCGGTGCCCCGCCCCGCGCGCTCGGACTGCGCCGGCTGCGCCGCTCCACGAAGCGGGCGAGCCAGGAGAGCAGCAGACACATGCCGATGTAGATCGGCGCGATCACCATCACCACCGGGATGAACGGCAGGTCGTAGTCCAGGTTGGTGGCGATCAGCTTGCCCGCGTGCAGGAACTCCTCGAAGGTGATCAGGAAGCCCAGCGAGGTGTCCTTGAGCGCGACGACCAGCTGACTGATGATGGCCGGCAGCATCGCCCGGTTGGCCTGCGGCACCAGGACGTACGTCATCACCTGGGTCTTGCGCATCCCCAGCGCGAACGCCGCCTCCCGCTGCCCCTTGGGCACCGCGAGCACGCCGGCCCGGAACACCTCGGCCAGCACCGAGCCGTTGTAGAGCACCAGCCCGGCCACCAGCGCCCAGAGCGGCTGCACCTTGAGCGCGACGAAGACGAAGAAGATCATCACCAGCACCGGCATGGCCCGGAAGAACTCCACCACCAGCGTCGCCAGCCAGCGCACCACCCGGTGGTCGGAGAGCCGCCCGGCGGCGAACAGCGCGCCGAACGGCAGCGCGAACAGCACCGTCCAGCCGAAGGCCTGCAAGGTGTTGCCGAGCCCGCGCAGCAGCAGGTCCTGCACGCCCCGGTACTCGAAGGGCTGCCACTTGGCGTACGTGAACTGGTGGGTGTGGAAGAGCATGTAGACCACCCAGCCGATCAGCGCCGCGATCAGCAGCAGCGCGATCCCGCCGTACAACCGGTGCCGGGAGAGCGCCTTCGGGCCGGGGATGTCGTACAGCGCCGAGGATTCAACGCTCATCGGGACACCGCCACTCGTCGTTCCAGCAGGTTGAAGACGGCGCTGATGGCCAGGGTGATGATCAGGTAGCCGACGGCGATCCAGACGAAGGTCCAGATGATGCTGTAGCCCAGCTCGTTGATGGTCCGGTAGGTGCCCAGCAGTTCGGTGACGCTGAACGAGCCGGCGATCGCCGTGTTCTTCGCCAGCGCGATCATCACACTGCCGAGCGGCGCCACCACCGAGCGGTACGCCTGCGGCAGCACCACCAGGCTCATCGTCTGCCCGAAGTTCATGCCGAGGCTGCGGGCCGCCTCGCCCTGCCCGGTCGGCACCGTGTTGATGCCCGACCGCATCGACTCGCAGACGAAGGCCGAGGTGTAGCAGCCCAGCGCGAGCACCGCGAAGGTGTAGAAGGGCAGGGTGATGTCGAACCGGGGCAGGCCCAGCACCACGATGAAGAACAGCAGGGTCAGCGGCGTGTTGCGCAGCACCGTCACCCACAGCGTCCCGAACACCCGCAGCGGCTTCACCGGCGAGACCCGGAAACCCGCGATCAGCACGCCCAGCACCAGCGACAGCACGGCGCTCACCGCGAACAGCGAGAGCGTGCCGAGGAACCCGTCCCAGTAGGTCGACCAGTTGTCGGTCAGCGTTTTCACGGCGCGGCCCTCTCAGTACCGGTCGATCTGCGGCGGGTTCGGCGCCGGTTCCCCGGAGAGGCCGAGGGTCGCCTCGAACGCCCTCCTCCAGTCGCCGTTCTGCATGTGGTGCTCCAGCGCGTCGTTGATCGCGCCGCGCAGCACGGTGTCGTTCTTCGGCACCCCGATGCCGTACGGCTCGGTCGAGAACAGCGGGCCGACCACCTTGAGCTCGTCCGGCACCTTGGCCGCGTAGCCGAGCAGGATCGCGTTGTCCGTGGTCACCGCGTCGACCTGGTTGGTGATCAGGTTGTCCACGCAGGCCGAGTAGGTGTCGTAGCCGATCAGCTTGGCCTTCGGGTACTGCGACTGGATGCGCTGGTACGGCGTCGAGCCGGCCGCCGAGCAGACCTTCTTGCCGTCCAGGTCCTGCGGGCCGTGGATGGTGGTGTTGTTCTTGCGCACCAGCAGCGACTGCCCAGCGATGAAGTACGGGCCGGCGAAGCCGACCAGCTTCTTCCGGTTGTCGTTGATGGTGTAGGTGCCCACGTAGTAGTCCACCTGGCCGTTCTGCAGGGCGGTCTCGCGGTTGGCCGAGGCGATCGTCTTGAACTGGATCCGGTCCGGCGGGAAGCCCAAGGAGGCGCCGACCATCTTGGCGATCTCGATGTCGAAGCCGGAGTACACGCCGGTGGCCGGGTTCTTCTGGCCCAGGTACGGCTGGTCCTCCTTGGCGCCGACCACCAGGTGGCCCCGGCTGCGGGCGGCGTCCAGGGTCGGCGAGCCGGTGATCGCGGAGGCGTCCTGCACCTGGTAGCTGGGCAGGGCGCTGGGCTGCGGGCCCTTGGGCGGCGGGGTGCCGGGCTTGCCGCAACCCGCCACCAGCGCGGTGAACAGCAGGGCGGCGGCGAGCACGCGCCGCCCCGCCCGCGCCACGGGCCTTCCCACAGATCTTCCCGCGGGCCTCGCCGCCGGCGTCGTCTCACGGTTCACGGCGCCGCCTCAGTGCTTCAGGATCTTGGACAGGAAGTCCCGGGCACGATCGCTCTCAGGAGCGCTGAAGAAGTCCTCCGGGGCGCGGTCCTCGACGATCCGGCCGTCGGCCATGAACACCACGCGGTTCGCGGAGGCCCGGGCGAAGCCCATCTCATGGGTGACCACGATCATCGTCATGCCCTCGCTCGCGAGCTGGCGCATGACGTCCAGCACCTCGTTGATCATCTCGGGGTCGAGCGCCGAGGTGGGCTCGTCGAACAGCAGCGCCTTGGGGTCCATCGCCAGCGCGCGGGCGATCGCGACCCGCTGCTGCTGCCCGCCGGAGAGCTGCGCCGGGTACTTGGCCGCCTGGTCGGCGAGGCCCACCCGCTCCAGCAGCGCGCGGGACTTGTCGTCCGCCTCCGCCCTGGGCCGGCCGCGGACCTTGATCTGCGCGAGCGAGACGTTCTGCAGCACGGTCTTGTGCGCGAACAGGTTGAAGGACTGGAACACCATGCCGACCTCGGCGCGCAGCCTGGCCAGCCCCTTGCCCTCCTCGGGTAGCGGCTGGCCGTCGATCAGGATGGTGCCGTCCTCGATCGGCTCCAGCCGGTTGATGGCCCGGCAGAGGGTGGACTTGCCGGAGCCGGACGGGCCGATGACGACGACGACCTCGCCGCGTCCCACCGTCAGCTCGATGTCCTGCAGCACGTGCAGGTCCCCGAAGTGCTTGTTGACCCCGCGCATCTCGATCAGCGGGGTGAAGGCCGATGCGCCGGACGGAGCCGGCCCGGGGGCTGTGGTCACCTGCTGCGCCGTCCCTTCAGCAGCCAGCCCAGCGCGACGCCCGCGATCAGCGTGGCCAGCAGCGCGATCCAGAGCGGCGCGGTGACGGTGAAGACCCAGAACTGGATCTTGACCTTGTCGAGGTTGGCGAACAGGAACCACACGGCGAGGACGACGATGGCGCCGATCCCGATGTAGCGCGTGGGAATCCCGCCGATCTCACCGCGCGGGGAGCGGGACGAGCCGTCTGAAATCTTGGTCACCGGAGCAGTCTGCGGGCCGGGCGGCCGATTTGCCCGGTTACGCGCCCCTCCGGGCCAGGGAGTAACCCGTACGGGGCAATCCGGCCCCGTACGGGTTTGAAGCCCCCTCCTGCCCGGACGGCCCGCTCCCCGCTCGTCCCGCCCCGGGGCGTCGCGCTACCGCTCGTCCCGCCAGGACCGCCAGAGCGCCGCGTACGGACCCCCCGCCGCGACCAGGTCCGGGTGGCTGCCGTACTCGCTGATCCGCCCGCCCTCGACCACCGCGATCACGTCCGCGTCGTGCGCGGTGTGCAGCCGGTGGGCGATGGCGATGACCGTCCGGCCCTCCAGCACCCTGGAGAGCGAGCGCTCCAGGTGCCGGGCGGCCCGCGGGTCCAGCAGGGAGGTGGCCTCGTCCAGCACCAGGGTGTGCGGATCGGCCAGCACCAGCCGGGCCAGCGCCAGCTGCTGGGCCTGCGGCGGGGTCAGCGAGGTGCCGCCGGAGCCGACCTCGGTGTCCAGGCCCTCCGGCAGGGCGTCCACCCAGGCCCCGGCCTCCACCGCGTCCAGCGCGGCCCGCAGCTCGGTGTCGTCCGCGTCGGGCGCGGCCAGCCGCAGGTTGTCCCGCAGGGTGCCGACGAAGACGTGGTGCTCCTGGTTCACCAGGGCGACCTGCGCGCGCACCCGCTCGGCCGGCATCCGCGCCAGCGCCGCACCGCCGAGGGTCACGCTGCCGCGGCCGGGGGCGTAGATCCCCGCCAGCAGCCGGCCGAGCGTGGACTTGCCCGCGCCCGACGGCCCGACCAGCGCGACCCGGCTGCCCGGGGCGACGTCCAGGCTGATGCCGTGCAGGACGTCGGCGCCCTCCCGGTAGCCGAACCGGACGTCCTTCGCCTCGACCCGACGGCCGTCCGGCCGGGCGGACTCGTCCCCCTCGTGCTCCGGCACCTCGCGCACGCCGACCAGCCGGGCCAGCGAGGCCTGGCCGATCTGGAGCTCGTCGTACCAGCGCAGGATCAGGTCCACCGGGCCGGTCAGCATCTGCGCGTAGAGCACGCCGGTGGTCAACTGGCCCACGGTGATCCAGCCCCGGAGGGTGAACAGCCCGCCGAGCACCAGGGTGGCGAGCACCGCCGAGGTGTAGACCGCGTCGATGGTCGGGAACCAGACCGAGCGCAGCCACAGGGTGTACCGCTCCCAGGCCAGCCACTCGCGCAGCTTGCGGTCGGTCAGCCGGACCCGCTGGTCGCCCAGCCGCAGGGCCTCGACCGTCCGCCCGGCGTCGACCGTCTCGGCCAGCACGTTGCTCACCGCCGCGTACCCGGCCGACTCGCTGCGGTAGGACTGCGGCGCGCGCCGGAAGTACCAGCGGGAGCTGACCAGCAGCAGCGGCAGGCCGACCAGCGAGGTCAGTGCGAGCAGCGGCGAGGTGACCAGCAGCGCACCGAGCACCAGGAACAACGACACCACGGCGACGGCGAGTTCGGGCACCGCCTCGCGCACCGACTTGTCCAGCCGGTCGATGTCGGTGGTGCCCCGGGAGACCAGGTCCCCGGTGCCGGCCCGTTCCAGCACCCCGGTCGGCAGGGCCACCGAGCGGACCAGGAAGTCCTCGCGCAGGTCGGCCAGCACCTTCTCGCCGAGCACCGCGCCACGCATCCGCGACCAGCCGGTGAACGCCGCCTGCGCCACCAGGGCCAGCAGGTACCAGGCGACCGCCACCGTGATGGTGGACCCGGCCGTCCCGGTGGCCAGCGACTCGACCAGGCGGCCGAGCACCCAGGGCCCGACCAGCCCGGCCAGCGTGGCCGTCGAGTGCAGTGTCACCACCGCGGAGAACCCGCGGCGGTGCCGCCGCGCGAGCAGCAGCAGGTACCCGCGCACGGCGGCCGGGGAGCCGACCGGCAGGGTGGTGGGCGGCCCCTGCTCCTCCTGGACGGGGGGCTTCATGACGTACTCCTCACGTGCGTGGCAGGGAAGTTGACGGTGGTCCTCATACGGCCCCACCCACCGGGCGGGCCGCTTCCTCGTCGCGGGTGACCACGGCCCGGTAGGCCGGCTCGGTCCGCATCAGCTCACGGTGCCGCCCGGCCGCGACGACCCGGCCCTCCTGCAGCAGCACCACCCGGTCCGCCTGGTCGAGCAGCAGCGGGCTGGTCGCGAACACCACGGTGGTGCGGCCGGCTCGGGTGTCCCGCAGCCCGGAGGCGATCCGCGACTCGGTGTGCGCGTCCACCGCGCTGGTGGGCTCGTCCAGCACCAGCACCGGAGGGTCCGCCAGCAGGGCGCGGGCCAGCGCGAGCCGCTGGCGCTGCCCGCCGGAGAGCGAGCGTCCGCGCTCGGTGATCCGGGCGCGCATCGGGTCTCCCCCGCACTCCGGCGAGCCCTCCACCAGGGCCTCCAGCACGTCGTCGGACCGGGCCGCCGCGAGGGCCTCGGCCGCCGGGACCCGCCCCGAGGACGGGATGTCGAACAGCTCGGCCAGCGTGCCGGAGAGCAGCACCGGCTCCTTGTCGTGGACCAGCACCGCCGCCCTGGCCTCGGCCAACGGCACCGCGTCCAGCTCCGTGCCGCCGAGCCGCGCCGAGGCCTGTGCCCGTTCGCCCTCGGCCAACGGGACGTGGCCGCCGAGCCGCTCGGCCAGCGCCCCGGCGTAGTCCGGGTCCCCGCAGACCACCGCGGTCAGCTCGCCGGCCCGCGCCGTCAGCCCGCTCGCCGGGTCGTGCAGGTCGGCCTTGTCCGGCCTGGCCAGCGCGGCTTCGGCCGTACCGGTGGTCCGGTCCAACGAGAGCACCCGGACGGCCCGCCCGGCGGAGACCCGGGCCACGCTCCAGGCGTGCGCCGCCTCACCCAGGATGCGCAGCGGAGCGGCCAGGAAGGCCGTCGCGCCGTACACCGCGATCAGGGTGCCGACGGCGAGCTCGCCGGAGGCCACCAGCCGGGCGCCGTACCAGGTGACGCCGACCACGAACAGGCCGGGCAGCAGCACCTGTTGGGCCTGCATCAGCGACCAGATCCGGGACGACCGGACGGCCGCCGCCCGGACCTTCTGGGACGCGGCGCGGTACCGCTCCAGGAACAGCTCCTCGCCGCCGATGCCGCGCAGCACCCGCAGCCCCGCGACGGTGTCGGCCGCCAGCTCGGTGGCCTTGCCGCCGAGGGCGCGCTGCTGTTCGTAGCGCCGCTCGAACGGCCCGATCAGCGGCCAGACGGAGGCCGCCAGCACCGGGACGCCGAGCAGCACCCCGGCCCCGAGCACCGGATCGACCGTCAGGACCACCACGCTGACGGCCAGCCAGACGATCACCGCGGACCGGACCCGGGCGACCAGCTCGACGTACCAGCCGATCCGCTCGACGTCCCCGCTGCCGACCGCGACGACCTCGCCGGTGGCGATCCGGCGGGACAGCCCGGCCCCGAGGTGCGAGGCCTGCCGGGCCACCAACTGCCGTACGTGGGTGGCCGCGTGGATCCAGTTCCAGACCGCCTGGCGGTGCAACAGCACGGTGCCGACCGAAGCGCCCGCGCCCAGCAGCAGCAGGAGCCCGGCGGCCCGCCAGATCCCGCCGGCGTCGCCGTCCACGGCGGCCTGCACGCCGAGCCCGAGCGGTATCGGCAGGGCGGCCTGGCCCCCCATCTCGACCAGCGCCCAGAGGGTGGCGAGCAGCTGCCCGCGCCGCTGGCTGCGCTGCAGCCAGCGCAGGAAGGCCAGGGGTGAGGAGAGGTCGGGACGGCCGGGATCGGCCAACGGCAGGGGGGTGAGCAGCATGACACTCCGATACGAGCGGTGCGCGGGCGCGGGGCACGGGCGCACAGGGGTGCGGGGGAGCCAGGAAGCAGGGGGAACAGGGCCCACGGAGCGCCTCAGCACCGTGCGCGCAGCACGCACAGCGACGGAACGGCAGGCGGCCCGGGCCAGCGGGCGGAGGATGCGCGGCGCTGCGGCACGGCGCCCGGCGCGACATCGACGCTGCGTCCGGAGCGGACACCGGACGGACATGGAATGGGCACGAAGGGCCCGGAAGTCAGGAGGTCATGGCCGCGAGCCTGCCAACCTCGATGTGATCCGCGCAACAGGTTTTTCCTCCGCCGACCGCGCGCGCCACGCCCCGCCCGCCACGCGCCGGGCCCGCACTCCCCCTGTGCGCCCCCGCGGGTTCCCGGCAGGCTTCCCGCGAGCCCCCCGCACGTCCCCCACCAGGGCGGTTCCGCCCCGTCACCGGCCGGCCGCCGCCCAGGCCAAACCCCCGCAAAGCTTCACCCAAGATTCGCCCGTTCGGCGGGAACAATCACACCAGGACACCAGTTGCCCCCACTGGAACAGCAGGACAATCAGGAGGGCACCTCTTCCCGTGAGCAGCATCCCCACCGTCACCCTCAACGACGGCGCGCAGATCCCGCAGCTCGGCTTCGGCGTGTGGCAGGTCCCGGACGCCGAGGCCACCCCCGCCGTCCGCGCCGCGATCGAGTCGGGCTACCGCTCCATCGACACCGCGGCCATCTACGAGAACGAGGCCGGCACCGGCGCGGCGATCACCGAGGCGCTGGCGGGCGGCGTGGCCCGCGAGGACCTCTACGTCACCACCAAGCTGTGGAACTCGGGTACCCGCGACTGGTCCGGCGAGCAGGGCCGCGACGCGGTGCTGCGCGAGTTCGACGCCTCGCTGGCCAAGCTCGGCCTCGACCAGCTCGACCTGTACCTGATCCACTGGCCGCGCCCGATGCACGGCGACAGCTACCTGAACATCTGGAAGGCCTTCGAGCAGCTGAAGGCGGACGGCAAGGTCAAGTCGATCGGCGTCTCCAACTTCGGCACCGAGCAGCTGACGCGCCTGCTGGACGAGGCCTCCGTCGCCCCGGCCCTGAACCAGGTCGAGCTGCACCCGTACTTCCCGCAGACGGAGCTGCGCGCGTTCCACGCCGAGCACGGCATCGCCACCGAGGCGTGGAGCCCGCTGGGCCAGGGCAAGGAGCTGCTCGCCGAGCCCGCACTGGTGAAGATCGCCGAGAAGCACGGCCGCACGGTCGCCCAGGTGGTGCTGCGCTGGCACCTCCAGAGCGGTGTGATCGCCATCCCGAAGTCGGTCACCCCGTCCCGGATCCGGGAGAACCTGGACGTCGCCGGCTTCGAGCTGGACGCCGAGGACCTCGCGGCGATCGCCGCCGTGGCCACCGGCAAGCGGATCGGCCCGGACCCGCAGGAGTTCGACTGGAACTGACGCGCCCGGGGTCCCGGCTCCCGGGCCCCCGAACCGTCTGAGCACCCGACCGGCTGACCACCGGTCGCACGAAGACCGCCCGCACCTCTACAGGAGCGGGCGGCCTTCGGTGTGCCCCGATGCGCCAAAGCCCATGGCCATGGACCCTCAGCGTTTTGGCGAATCGTTTTGGCTACGGTGGCGAACTTTTGACCTACAGCCTGCCCGCCTTGGCGATGAGCGCGAGCGCGGCCTCGTGCTCACCCTCCTCCAGCGGTGCCAGCAGCAGCCGCTGGACCTCGGCCACCCCAGCGGCCGAGCGGTGCAGCAGGTCCTGTCCCGCCGGTGAGAGCGAGAGCAGGTTGCGCCGTCCGTCCGAGGGGTCGCGCCGACGCTGCACCAGACCGCGGCGCACCAGCCGGCTGACCATCTCGGCCATCGTGGCCTTGTCCAGCGAGGCCAGCTCGCCGACCGTGCGCTGGTCGGCGCCCGGTTCCAGCTCCAACGCGTCCAGCACCGCGTACTGCGGAGCCGTCAGCTCGGCGCCCACGTGCTCCGACCAGAGCTTGGTGTGCACCTGCTGGCTCACCCTGATCAGGTAGCCGATCGCCCGCTGGGCGTCCAGTATCGGCCGCGCGTCGGTGATGACGGCGACCGCCGCGGGCTCCAGCCTGGCTATCTTGGCCATCACCCGGACGATCTCGACCTGTTCCTCCGCCGTGAGCGGTTCGAACAGGACGCGCTGAACGCGGACCACACCACCGGTGGCCTCGCGCACCGCCTGGGCGCCGCCCTGCGAGAGGGCCAGCAGCTTGCGCCGGCCGTCGGCCGGGTCGCGCCTGCGCAGCACCAGGCCACGACGGACCAGCCGCGCGACCATCTCGGCCATCGTGGCCTTGTCGAGCGAGGCCCGCTCGCCGACCGTCCGCTGGTCCGCACCCGGTTCCAGGGCCAGGACCAGCAGCACGGCGAACTGCGGAGCCGTGAGATCGGCTCCGACGTGTTCGGACCACAAGCGGGTGTGGACCTGCTGTGCCACGCGAATCAGGTGTCCTGGCGACTGCTGCAGTCGCGTAGACACGCGGGTTGTCGGGATCTCCCCCAGCACCATGTATCCGTCCCGATGTCACACCCGGTGTGTGTGGGACACCCGGGTGGGGCAGTAACGGCGAGTGGGCGTCCAGCTATGAGGGAGGGCGCTCCAGCCGTGCAGCCGGTGGCTGCTGGCGGACACTATACAAACGGCGGGCCCTTGCTGGCAGGCAGGGGCGGATAGTAGACGCAGGTTCGGCAACATTGGCATATTTACTCGCTGCGAACAGCTTGCAGTAACCCGTTCTCAGCAGAAAGCCGACCGGTCGGTCCTTACCCACCGTCACCTGCGTCTCTCCACCCTGGCCGCTCCCCCTACCCGCCGGTAGGGTGTGGCCACCCTCTCCGGGGGCTCTCCCCGGGAGGCACTCCCGAGAGAGACGAGAGCGAGCATGACCGAGCAGAGCACCGCCCCCCGGGTCGCCGTCGTGACCGGCGCCGCCCGCGGCCTGGGCGCCGCCACCGCCGTCCGGCTGGCCGCCGACGGCTACGCGGTCGCCGTCCTGGACCTGGACGAAGCGGCCGGCCAGGAGACCGTCGACCGGATCACCGCCGCCGGCGGCAGGGCGCTCGCCGTCGGCGCCGACGTCTCGGACGCCGAGCAGGTCCAGGCCGCCGTCGACCGGGTGGCCGCCGAGCTCGGCGCCCCCGTCGTCCTGGTGAACAACGCGGGCGTGCTCCGCGACAACCTGCTCTTCAAGATGTCCGAGTCCGACTGGGACACGGTCATCAACGTTCACCTCCGCGGCGCCTTCCTGATGACCCGCGCGGTGCAGAAGCACATGGTCGACGCCGGTTTCGGCCGCATCGTCAACCTGTCCTCGTCCTCGGCCCAGGGCAACCGCGGCCAGGCCAACTACTCGGCCGCCAAGGCCGGTCTCCAGGGCTTCACCAAGACTTTGGCCATCGAGCTGGGCAAGTTCGGCATCACGGCCAACGCGGTCGCCCCGGGCTTCATCGCCACGGACATGACAGCCGCCACCGCGGCCCGGGTCGGCATGGACTTCGAAGACTTCAAGCGGGCCGCAGCCTCTCAGATCCCGGTCCAGCGGGTCGGTCAGCCCGAGGACGTCGCCCACACCATCGCGTTCCTCGCGAGCGAGGGCGCCGGCTTCGTCTCCGGCCAGGTGATCTACGTCGCGGGCGGCCCCCTCGACTGAGCACGGAACCTACACAGGGTTACCACGGAGTGGGAAGCCGGGCGCACCGGCCTCCCACTCCGTTTGCTTTACCGGGGCTTTTGCAGAACCATTCGACGACCACACTGGCTTTCGATCCTGAAATAGCGGAAATCACCCCTCGGACCACCCCTGGTCGGCCCAATTGTCGATTTCCCGGGAAAATGACAATTACCACCGGAATAGCCCTGTCCGGATGGGTAAGGTCACCCCGTGCAATCCAGAAGTACCCCCGTTCCCCTTCCGCGCCAGGGGCCGGAGCGCCGCACCGCCGAGACCGGCCGCCTGGACCGTCCCACCGCCCCCGCGCGCCACCTCGCCCCGCTCGGCCCCGACCCCGGCGAGCCCGGCTGGCCGCCGATGAGCCGACGGCAGGCCGCCCTCCTCGCCGTCACCCTGGCCGGCTACCTGCTGGTGCTGGCCGGTGTCCTGCTCAACACCGCGCTGGTCGACCTCGACTGGTCGGTCCGGCTGCTGCGCCCCTACGAGCGGTGGCCCCGACTGGAGCCGCTGCTCGACACCTGGGTGGTCGCCGGGCAGCGCGGCCCGTCGGCGATCGCCGCCTTCGTCTGGCTCGGCTGGCGGGCCCACCGCCTCGGCCGACTGCGCCCGCTGCTGGTCATGGGAATCGCGCTGTTGTTGCTCAACGTCACCGTCGGCGCGGTGAAGATCGTCACCGGCCGGCTCGGCCCGCACTACGCCCAGTACGTCGGCTCGCCCGAGCTCTTCTCCGGCGGCACCATCTTCCCCTCCGGCCACACCGCCAACGCGGTGGTCACCTGGGGCGTGCTCGCCTACCTCGCCGTCCGCTGGCGGCGCACCGGCGCGGTGATCGCCGCCGCCACCGCCTGCTCGATCGGTCTGACCACGGTCTACCTGGGCACCCACTGGGTCACCGACGTCCTGGCCGGCTGGGCCGCCGGACTGCTCGTCCTGCTCTCGCTGCCGCTGCTGGAACCCCTGGTCGCCGCCGCCGAGCAGCGGCTCCACCGGCGCTTCGGCCGCCGGCACCTGCTCTGCTGAACCCGGGCCCGCCCGAACCAGGTCCGACGGGTCACCGCGGTCCTACCCCTCCCAACTGCGCTCGACCACACCGTTGCGCACCGCGAGGTTGAGCCGCCCCTGCCGGTACTCCATGGTCATCAGGTCCCCCGGCTCCAGCACCCGGACCGACGCCCAGCCGTGCCGCCGGGCCAACTCCCGGGCCCGCTCGATCCGCAGCCCCGCGTACCCCTCGCCGTCCTGGCCCGCCGCCCCCGAACCGGAGCCCGAACCCGAACCCGAACCCGCCGCACCGGACCCCGCCCCCACCGCGTCCGAACCCGACATCGCGCCTCCCCCGGCTCGCCTCCTCGGACGTACGCTGGAATCGTAGCCCGACCCACGCGGTCCGGAGGTGAACGGCATGCGCACCACCACCCCGCGCCGGTGGCGCAGCGGCACCGAGCCGGCCACCGCCCGCAGCGACCTCAAGCTCCGCTACCTGCTCTCGCTCACCTTCACCCCCTTGTTCGCGCTGGCCACGGCGGGCTTCGCCGTCTGGGCGGCCGTCTCGCCCGCCTACGGTGCGCCCAGCCGGGGCACCCTCACCGGCTTCGCCGTGGCCTGCGGCCTGCTCACCCTGTTCGCCGTCGTCGATCTCGTGGTTGTCATCCGGCGCCGCCGGACCGAGCTCTGACGCGGTGTCTCCCACGGAGTGGGAAGTCGACCCGGCCGACTTCCCACTCCGTGCCGTCGACTTCCCACACCGTGCCACCCACGATCCCGACCCCGGCGGCCCCGGCAGCCTCAGCGCCCGCCGACCGCCTGCTTCACCAACGTCCGCCCGAAGTCCCACATCAGCCCGCTCCCCCGGTGAGCCTCGTCCATGATCTCGGTGAAGGCGTCCACGAACCGGTCCACGTCACGCTCGGTGATGATCAGCGGGGGGATCAGCTTGATCACTTCCAGGTGGTCCCCCGACACCTGGGTCAGGATGCGGTGCCGCTGCAGCAGCGGCACGACCACCATCTGCGCGAACAGCCCCTTGCGCGCCGCCTGGAGCGCGGTCCAACCGGTGCGCAGCTTCAGCGACTTGGGCCGGCCGAACTCGATCCCGATCATCAGCCCGCGCCCGCGCACCTCGGCGAGCAGCTCGTACTGGTCGACCAGCGCGGTCAGCCGTCCACGGAAGTAGTCGCCCACCTTGCGGGCGTTCTCCACCACCTGCTCGTCGCCCATCACCTCCAGGGTCGCCAGCCCGGCCGCCATGGCCTGGGCGTTGGACCCGAAGCTGGCCGAGTGCACCAGCACCCGGTCCATCGAGGAGTACACCTTCTCGAAGATCCAGCCCTTGCCGAGCGTCGCCCCGACCGGCACGTACCCGCCGGACAGCGCCTTGGCGGCGCAGACCAGGTCCGGCAGCACGCCTTCCTCGTGCTGGTAGGCGAAGAACTCGCCGGTGCGGCCGATGCCGGTCTGCACCTCGTCGCAGATCAGCAGCGCCCGGTGCTCGTGGAGCAGCGCCTGGGCGGCCCGCAGCCAGCCGGGCGGCGGCGCCTGGACGCCCTTGCCCTGGATCGGCTCGACGATCAGCCCCGCGACGTCGCCGCGCTTCAACTCCTTGGCCAGCGCGCCGAGATCGCCGAGCGGGACGGCGGTGTCCGGCAGCAGCGGGTCGAAGCCCTTGCGGAAGCCGCTCTCCCCGTTGACGGAGAGCGAGCCGGTGGTCAGCCCGTGGAAGGCGTGGTCGGCGTACAGGATCCGCTTCCGTCCGGTGGCGTACCGGGCGAACTTGAGCGCCGTCTCCACCGCTTCGGTGCCGCTGTTGCCGAAGAACACCCGGTCCAGTCCGGGCGCGTACGACAGCAGCCGCTCGGCCAGCAGCCCGGGCAGCGGTGAGCAGTCGAAGCGGACCAGGTCCGGCAGGTCGAGGTCCATCACCTGCTGGACCGCCGAGCGCACCACCGGGTGGTGGCGGCCGAGCGCGAAGATGCCGAAGCCGGCCAGCATGTCGAGGTACTCGTTGCCCTCGGCGTCGTAGAAGTACTGGCCCCGGGCGCGCTCGTAGTACCTGTCGAAGCCGATGGTGCGCAGCATCCGCGGCAGCTGCGGGTTGAGGTAGCGGCCGTGCAACTCGTAGCGCTCGCCGCCGCGTTCGGCGATCAGCGCGGCGAGGTCGAAGGCGGGGCGGTCTGGTTCAGCCGGCATGGCGCGGGTTCGCTCCTCGGGTCGGTAGCAGGTTCTTGGCGAAGACGGCGGTCTGGGCGGCGACCCCGGTCCCGGTCAGCCCCGCCTCCTCCAGGATCTCCCCGCGCGAGGCGTGGCCGAGGAACTCCTGGGGCAGGCCGAGCACCCGCACCGGCACGTCCACGTCGGCGTCGCGCAGCGCCTGGGCGACGGCCGAACCGACGCCTCCGGTACGGCCGTTGTCCTCGACGGTGACCACCAGCCGGTGGGCGGCGGCGAGTTCGGGCAGCACCGGGTCGACCGGCTTGACCCAGCGCGGGTCGACCACGGTCGCGGTGAAGCCCTCGGCGAGCAGCAGCCGGGCCGCGTCCAGGCAGGCGGAGGCGGTGGTGCCGACGGCGACCAGCAGGATCTCCGGCGCCCGCCCGGTGCGCAGCAGCACGTCCACCCCGCCGGTCCGCTCGACGGCCGGCACCGCGGGCCCGACGTTCCCCTTCGGGAAGCGGACGACGGTTGGGGCGTCGCCGACCTCGACGGCCTCGCGCAGCTGGGCGCGCAGCTGTTCCGCGTCGCGCGGCGCGGCGAGCCGCAGGCCGGGGACGACCTGGAGGATCGACATGTCCCACATGCCGTTGTGCGAGGCGCCGTCCGGCCCGGTCACCCCGGAGCGGTCGAGCACGAAGGTGACGCCCAGCCGGTGCAGGGCGACGTCCATCAGCACCTGGTCGAAGGCCCGGTTGAGGAAGGTCGCGTAGACCGCGACCACCGGGTGCAGTCCGCCGGTGGCCAGCCCCGCCGCGCTGGTGACGGCATGCTGCTCGGCGATCCCGACGTCGAAGGTCCGCTCCGGGTAGGCCTTGGCGAACGGGGCCAGGCCCACCGGCTGGAGCATGGCCGCGGTGATCGCCACGAGGTCCGGCCGCTCGGCTCCGAGGGTGAGCAGCTCGTCCCCGAACACCGAGGTCCAGGAGACCCCTCCGCTGGGCGAGATCGGCAGGCAGGTGTACGGGTCGATCGGGTTGACGGCGTGGAAGCGGTCGGCCTCGTCCTGCTCGGCCGGCCGGTAGCCGCGGCCCTTGACGGTCAGGCAGTGCACGATGACCGGTCCGCCGAAGTTGCGGGCCTGGCGCAGCGCCTGTTCGACCGCGCCCAGGTCGTGGCCGTCGATCGGCCCGAGGTACTTGAGGCCGAGGTCCTCGAACATGCCCTGCGGAGCGAAGGCGTCCTTGAACCCCTTCTTGGCGCCGTGCAGCGCGTCGAAGATCGGCTGGCCGACCAGCGGGGTGCGCTGCAGGGCCTCCTTGCCCAGGGCGAGGAAGCGCTCGTAGCCCTGGGTGGTGCGCAGGGTGGCCAGGTGGTTGGCGAGGCCGCCGATGGTCCTGGCGTAGGAGCGCTCGTTGTCGTTGACGACGATGACCAGCGGCCGGTCGCGCGCCTCGGCGATGTTGTTGAGCGCCTCCCAGGCGAGCCCGCCGGTGAGGGCGCCGTCGCCGATCACCGCGACGGTGTGCCGGTCGTGCTGGCCGAGCAGCCGGGCCGCCTTGGCCAGGCCGTCGGCGTAGGAGAGCGCCGTGGAGGCGTGCGAGTTCTCGACCAGGTCGTGCTCGGACTCGCCCCGCGCGGGGTACCCGGAGAGTCCGCCGCGCATCCGCAGCCGGCTGAAGTCCTGGCGGCCGGTGAGCAGTTTGTGGACGTAGCTCTGGTGGCCGGTGTCGAAGACGATCCGGTCGTACGGCGAGTCGAAGACCCGGTGCAGCGCGATGGTCAGCTCCACCACGCCGAGGTTGGGCCCGAGGTGGCCGCCGGTGCGGGTGACGGCCTCGATCAGGAAGTCGCGGATCTCATCGGCGAGCAGGGGCAGTTCGACGGCCGGGAGCTTGCGCAGCTCGGCCGGGGACGTGACGCGGGAGAGCAGTGACATGGGTTCACCTCACGACTCGGAGCGGTGCGGTGGTGCCTCCACCCGGCCCGGGCGCGGGCCGGCCTGGCTGCGGGGGCGGAGCCGGCCCCGGGCGCGGGGCCCGGGGCCGGGGCGCCGACCCGGAGGTCGGCTCCTCGCTCAGCGGCCCTTGTTGCCGTTGACGGTCTCGGTGATGGCGCGCAGCGACTGCTGCAGCGAGCCCATCGTCGCGAGGACGGCGGTCGGCTCGTAGCCGCAGTGGGCCATGCAGTTCTCGCAGCGCGGGTCCTTGCCGCGGCCGTACTTGCTCCAGTCGGTCTTCTCGACCAGCTCGCGGTAGGTCGGCACGTAGCCGTCGGCCATCAGGTAGCAGGGCCGCTGCCAGCCGAACAGCGAGTAGTTGGGGATGCCCCAGGGGGTGCACTCGAAGTCGGCCTTGCCCTCCAGGAAGTCCAGGAAGAGCGGGCTGTGGTTGAGGCGCCAGCGCTTGCGGTTGCCGTCGGCGAAGGCCGCGCGGAAGAGCGCCCTGGTCTGCTCGACGCCGAGGAAGTGCTCCTGGTCGGGGGCCTTCTCGTAGGCGTAGGCGGGCGAGATCATCATCTCGTCCACCTTGAGCTCGTCGTTGAGGTAGTCCAGCACCTCGATGACGGTCTGCGGGGTGTCGGTGTTGAAGAAGGTGCTGTTGGTGGTGACCCGGAAGCCGCGCCGCTTGGCCTCCTTGATCGCGGCCACGGCCTCGTCGAAGGTGCCCTCCTTGGCCACCGACTCGTCGTGCCGCTCGCGCATGCCGTCGATGTGCACCGCGAAGGTGAAGTACGGCGAGGGCGTGAACTTGTCCATCTTCTTGCGCATCAGCAGCGCGTTGGTGCAGAGGAACACGTACTTGCGGCGCTCGACGAGCTGCCGGACGATCTCGTCGATCTGCGGGTGCATCAGCGGCTCGCCGCCGGCGATCGAGACCATCGGGGCACCCGACTCCAGGACCGCGCCGACCGCCTGGGCGACGGGCATCCGCTGCTTCAGGACGCCCGCCGGGTGCTGGATCTTGCCGCAGCCCTCGCAGGCGAGGTTGCAGGCGAAGAGCGGTTCCAGCTCCACGATCAGCGGGAACTTGTCCCGGCGCTTGAGCAGCTTCTGCTGCATGAGGTAGGTGCCGACCCGCACGGTCTGGCGCAACGGCATGGCCATGGCTAGCTCGCCTCCTGGGGGAGCGTCGAGGATGTGGGGTGGTTCAGGTCTACGGAGCCGGGCGCGCGCTCCTGCCGGTACCAGTCGACGAGGGCGGGTACCGTCGCCCGCAGGGTCCGCCAGGCGCGCACCCCGGCCGGGAGGGTGCCGGGCCGCAGCAGCTCGTGCTCGGGCGTGTCCACCACCACCCGCAGAACGGCCGCCGGCAGCACGGGCCGGACCTCGCGCAGCGCGGCCAGGACGGCAGCGGCCTCCATGTCGACGGCGAGCGCGCCCTGGAGGTGCAGCGCCCGCCGTTCGATGCCGCGCACCACGTGGTCGGCGGTGTGGTGCACGCCGGTGTGCACGGTCAGGCCGCGCTCCTTCAGCGCCCGGGTGAGCTCCGCGCCGGAGTCGAGCGGGTACAGGTGGCCCTCGGCATCGCGCACGCCGTCGGCGGCGACCACGTCGCCGGGCAGGACGCCCGGGCCGAGCGCGGCGCCGAAGCCGGCCACCACCACGGCGCCGTAGCCGCTGGGCGCGGAGCCGAGCAGGCGCCGGACGGCCAGCCCGGCGCGGCGCCGGCCGACCCCGGTGCGCACCAGCACCGGGGACCCCCCGGTCGCACCGCGCCAGTCGCCGCCGCGCAGGGCCCAGACCTCGGGGCCCAGGGCGCAGAGCACCAGCAGGGGCGCGGTGGTCACCGCGCCGTCCCGATCGCCGGGGTTCCGTCGGCCCGGATCGTGCCCGGGGCGCCGTTGAGGTAGCGGCCGAGCGCGGTGACCGGGAAGACCAGCCGGTACAGGTGGTAGTTGATGGAGAAGTCCCACGGGAAGCCGGTGCCGGTGAACTGCGGCTCGTCCCAGGTGCCCTCGGGCAGCTGGGTGCGCACCAGCCACTCCGCGCCGCGCTCCACCGCCGGGTTGGCCCGGTCCTTGGGCCCCTCGCCGGCCGCGAGCAGCGCCATCAGCGCCCACGCGGTCTGCGAGGCGGTGGAGTCGCCGCGCCCGGCCCAGCGCGCCGGGTCGTCGTAGGAGCGCATGTCCTCGCCCCAGCCGCCGTCGGCGTTCTGCCGGTCCTCCAGCCAGCGCACCGCCCGGCGGATCGCCGGGTGCTCGTCGGGGACGCCGGCCGCCACCAGGGCGGGCAGCACCGAGCCGGTGCCGTAGATGTAGTTGGTGCCCCAGCGGCCGAACCAGGAGCCGTCCGCCTCCTGGTTGCGCAGCAGCCACTCGATGCCGCGCCGGGTCCGGGGGTCGCGGGAGCGGCCGGTCTCGGCGAGCATCTCCACCACGTGCGCGGTGACGTCGGCGGACGGCGGGTCGACCACCTCGCCGAAGTCGCAGAACGGCAGCTTGTTGGGCAGCGTGCTGGTGTTGTCCACGTCGAAGGCGCCCCAGGCGCCGTTCTTGGACTGCATGCCGAGGTTCCACAGCACGCCCCGGTCCACCGCGCCGTCGACCTTGGCCGGGTCGGGGTGGGCGACCCGGCGCAGCGCGAGCACCACCTCGGCGGTGTCGTCGATGTCGGGGTAGGTGTCGTTCTCGAACTCGAAGGCCCAGCCGCCGGGGGCGAGCCCGGGCCGCTTCACGGTCCAGTCGCCGGGCTTGCGGATCTCCTCGCCGAGCATCCAGTCGACGGCGGAGACCAGCGCCGGGTGGTCGGCCGGCACCCCGGCGTCGACCAGGGCGATGGTGGCCAGGCAGGTGTCCCAGACCGGGGACTGGCAGGCCTCCAGCCAGCGCTTGCCGTCCTCGGTGTGCACGGTGAAGCGGTCGAAGGAGGAGAGTCCGGCCTTCATCACCGGGTGCTCCAGCTCGTAGCCCTCCAGGTGCAGGGCGATCAGCGAGTAGACGGCGGGGGGCTGGATACCGCCCCAGCAGCCGTCGGCCTCCTGGCGTTCGACGATCCAGCGGCAGGCCTGCGAGAGGGCCAGTCGGCGCAGCGGGCGGAAGGCCCGGCGGTGGTAGGCGTGCAGCGCCTTGTCGAGGCGTTCGAACAGGCCGTCCCAGGTGGTGGCGGGGGCGAGCGGCCGGTGGGGGTACGGGTCGTTCGGGTCGGTGTGCAGCTCGGTGAGCGGGAAGGGCGCCGGACGGACCGGGCGGTGGGAGGAGACGACCGTCAGCGGGACGATGGTCTGGCGGGCCCAGCAGCCGAAGGCGTAGATGTTCAGCGGCAGCCACCTGGGCAGGAAGATGATCTCGGGCGGCATCTCGGGCAGCCGTTCCCAGGGCCACCAGCCGAACAGGGCGAGCCAGATCCGGGTGAACACCCGGGCGGCCGCGATGCCCCCGGCGGAGCGGACGTAACGCGCGGCGGCCAGCATGTGCGGGGCTTCCGGGTCGTCCCCGGCCAGCTTGAGGGCGACGTACGCCTCGACGGTGGTGGACAGCTCGGGCGGCCCGCCGTGGAAGGTGGACCAGGTGCCGTCCTCGCGCTGCTGGGAGCGGATCCATTCGGCGGTGGCGCGGGTCTGCTCCTCGGTGCGGATTCCCAGGAACTGGCGGAGCAGTAAGTCCTCGGCGTCCATGGTGACGTTGGTCTCCAGGTCGCCCTTCCACCAGCCCTCGGACGACTGCAGGGAGAGCAGGTGGGTGGTGGCGCGGGCCAGGGCCTCCCGCGCGTCGGCCGGTCCGTGGTCCGTCTCACCGGCCGGCCGCGGCTGGTCGGTGTCCTCGGGCTGCCACCGCCCCGTGCCCAGCAGGGCCGGGGGGCGGTCGCCCACCGCGACCGGCTCGGAATCGTACTCAGGGTCGAGCCGGCCGTCCGCGGTTGCTGTCAACGTAACGTCACCTCTCTCGTACCACCACGAATTCGGCGAGTGCGACGAAGTGCTCCCGCACCTCGTCGGTCATGGGCACCTCGTCCAGGGCGGCGAGGGCAGTCGTGTGCTGGCGGCGGGCCTCCTCCCGGGTCCAGGCGCGGCCGCCGGCCTCCTCGATCAGGGCGGCACGGGCGGCGAGCTCGGGCTCGCTCTCCTCCCCGCGTCCCTTCGGGTCGGCCAGCTCTTCGGCGAGCCGGCGCGAGGCCGCTCCGCCCTCGGCCAGGGCGGCGGCGACCGGCAGGGACTTCTTGCGCTGGCGCAGGTCCCCCCAGTGCGGCTTGCCGGTGACCTCGGTGGCGCCCCAGATGCCGAGCAGGTCGTCCACCGCCTGGAAGGCGAGGCCCAGGTGGTGGCCGTAGCGCTGGAGCGAGTCGGAGACCTTGTCGTCGGCGCCGGCCAGGACGGCGCCGATCGCCGAGGCGGCGGCCAGCAGTGCCGCCGTCTTGCCGCCCTCCATCTCCAGGCACTCGGCGACCGTGACGCTGTCGCGCTGTTCGAAGGCGACGTCCATGGCCTGGCCGTCGATGAGCCGGCGGGTCGCCGTGGTGAGCAGCCGGACGGCGCGCGCGGCGTCGGTGGCGCTCGCCCCGCCGGTCACGGCGGCGTCGAGCAGCACCTCGGTGCCGAGCGTCGCCAGGGCGTCGCCGACCAGGATCGCCTGGGCCGGCCCGAAGACCGTCCAGGCGGTGGCCCGGTGCCGTCGGGTCTCGTCACCGTCCATCAGATCATCATGGAGGAGGGAGAAGTTGTGCACCAGTTCAACCGCGACCCCACCGGGCACGCCGACCTCGGCCGCCGCGCCGGTGGCCCGGGCGGACAGCAGCGCCAGCGCCGGGCGCACGGCCTTGCCGCCGTCCCCCGTCACCGGGGTGCCGTCCCGGTCGATCCAGCCGAAGTGGTAGGCGGCGACGGTGTCCATGGGTGCGGCCAGTCGGGCGACGGCGGCCCGTAGCGGCGGGGTGCAGAGCGTACGGCTGCGGGCGAGCAGCTCCGGCACCGAGACCGGTTCGGCGTGCGCCGTGCCTCCGACGGCGTAGCCGGTGCGTGACTCCACGTGCGTTCCCTCTTCCTCGTGGTGCCGGGCCGCACGGGGCGGCCGGGCGCTGTCGGTGCGGCTGGTGTCGAATCGAGTGCCGGTGCCGGTGGTTCCAGCAGCGCCGGTGGTGCCGGTACGGCCGGCCGGGCCGCTCCCGGTGGATGCGCCGGTGCGCTCGACGGTACGCCCGTCGGCTCTGGCGGGCTCTCCGGCGGCGGGGCCCGCCGTCACCTGGGCCACCTCCCGTCGCCGCGGTCCACCGGCGTCCGGGCGCCGGCCGCGGCGAGCGCGGCGTCGGCCGCGGCGTGGCCGCTGCGCACGGCGCCCTCCATGGTCGCGGGCCAGCCGGTGGCCGTCCACGAGCCGGCCAGCAGCAGGCCGGGGACCTCGGTGCGGGCCGAGGGGCGCAGTGCCCCGTTGCCCGGCGCCGGGTCGAAGGTCGCGGTGCGCTCCCGGGTGACGAAGAAGTCCAGCACCTCGGCCTGGGCCGCGGCCGGCAGCAGCCGGCCCAGCTCGGGCAGGTAGCGGCCGCGCAGCTCGGCCACCGGCAGGTCGATCTCGTCCTGCGCGGCGGACTGCGACAGCGCCAGGTACTGGGCGCCCGGGTGGGCCCGGCCCGTCGGGGTGGCGGCCAGGCCGGAGTGCGCGGTGCGGTCGAAGACCCACTGCACCGGGGAGCCGAGCGCGGCGAAGAACGGCCGGCGCAGCACCTTGCGGTCGTAGACCACGTGCACGTTGAGGATCGGCGCGGTGCCGAAGCCGGCCAGCCGCTCCTGCCCGGGGACCGCGTTCGGCGGCAGCAGCGCGGCCGCGCTGTCCTGGGCGCCGGCCAGCACGACGGTGTCGGCGGTGAGCAGCTCCCCGCCCTCCAGCCGGACGGCGTGCTGCGGCGCGGCCGGCTTCAGCTCGGCCACCCGGGACCGCAGCAGCACCCGGACGCCGGCCCGCTCCAGCTCGGTGAGCGCCCGGTCGTGGTGGATCACGCCGAGCGGGACGGCGGCGGTGCCGATGTCCGAGGCGCCCGGGTCGGAGAGCAGGCCGGTCTTGAACACCATCCCGGCGAGCGCCAGCGAGACCTGGTCGGCCCGGGCGTTCAGGGTGGCGACGCCGACCAGGTCCCACAGGGCGGCCTGGGTGGCGGCGTTCTGCCCGTTGCGGCGCAGCCAGTCGCCGAAGGAGACCTCGTCCAGGGCCGGGTCCGCGAGGTCCAGGCCTCGCAGGGCTAGTGCGCCGCGGACCACCCGGGCGCGGTCGGCCGGGGACAGGTGCGGGTAGCGGGCCAGGCTGCCGGCCAGGTGCAGCGGGACGGGCAGGCCGGCCCGGCGCAGTCGGCCCAGGGTGCGCACCGGGGCCTCCGGCGGCCCGGTGACGGAGAGCACCGGGATGTCGAGGCGGTCCTGGAGGTGGACGAGCCGGGAGGCGCCGAGGCGCTCCAGCAGGCCGCGGTAGGCGGTGCAGCAGCGCAGGTAGACGTGCTGGCCGTTGTCGACGGTGAGCTCGCCGCGCTGGAAGGAGAAGGCCAGGCCGCCGAGCCGGGGCCGCCCCTCCGCGAGGGTGACCCGGTGGCCCGCCTCGGCGAGGCGCAGCGCGGCGGTGATCCCGGCGAGGCCGCCGCCGACCACCACGGCGGCCGGGCGCGCGGCATCGGCTCGCCCGGTCATCGGCCCTCCCCCTCGCAGTCGGTGGACCGCCCGCGGGCGGTCCCTGAAGAAGATCCTCGTTTGTTCAACATGGAACTACCCGCACGTGATTCCCAGCTGACACAGCGTGACAGAACTGTTGCGAGAATCAAGAACGCCCCCCGGCGAGCCCGGAAAGCGCCACGTACGCCTTCTCCCAGCCCGGCAGCGAGACCCGGCCGCGCAGGACCGACTCCGGTTCGGCGGCGATCCGGCCGAGCAGCCGGTGGTAGATCCCGGCCATCGCGGCGGTGCAGGCGCGGCTGCGGCGGTCGAGCATCGGCAGCAGCCGCAGGCCCTCCTCGAAGGCGGCCTGGGCGCGGGCGGCCTCGAAGGCCACCAGGCCGGTGAAGTCCGCGCCGACCGGCGGCTCGGGCAGGGCGAAGCCCTGCTCGCAGCCGAACCGGACCAGGTCCTCGGCGGGCAGGTAGGTGCGGCCGGTCAGGGCGTCCTCGCGCAGGTCGCGCAGGATGTTGGTGAGCTGCAGCGCCAGGCCCAGGGTGTCCGCGTAGCGCGCCCCGAGCTCCGGGTCGTCGCAGCCGTAGACGCCCAACGAGAGCCGGCCGATCGCGCCGGCCACGCAGCGGCAGTAGACCTTCAGCTCGTCGTACGTCTGGTACTCGGCGCCCTTGAGGTCCATCTCGACGCCGTCGATCAGCTCGTCGAAACCGCCGAGCGGGATCGGGAAGCGCCGGGCCGCGTCGGCCAGGGCGACCTTGATCGGGTCGGTGTCGTCGTCGGCGACCACCCCGGAGCGGACCTCGTCCACCAGCTCCCGGGTGCGCACCAGCGCCTCGGCCTTGCGGTCGTCCGGGAGGTCGCCGTCGCCGATGTCGTCCACCCGGCGGGCCAGGGCGTACAGGGCCGACATGGCCAACCGCTTGGGTTCTGGCAGCAACCGGATGCCGTAGCTGAAGTTGCGCGCCTGCAGTCCGGTGACTGCCTCGCAGTACCGGTACGCCGCCATGACCTGGGCCGACGCCAGTGGTGATGCCGCCACGCGGGCGTTCACCTTCCCTTCGCGAAGATGGCCGCCGCCTTCGCTGCGAGGCGGCGCTTGTCCGGCTTCGCCTGCTGGGCGAGCACGTCGTACCCGGCGTCCTCGACGGCCGCCAGGGCCGCATAGCCGCCTGCGGTGAATCCCGCCAGGAGCAGTCGAAGCCTCCCCCGAACCGTACCTACCAATGGTGCGCCGCGGTCGAGCAGGGTGCGGGCCCGCTCGACCTCGAAGGCGATCAGCTCGCGCACCGCGCCGTCGGCGGAGGGCGCGGCCAGGTCGGCCTCGGTGACGCCGAAGCGGGCCAGGTCCTCCGCGGGCAGGTAGATCCGGCCGTGGGCCAGGTCCTCGGCCACGTCCTGGATGTGCTCGACCACCTGGAGGCCGCTGCAGACGGCGTCGGAGAGTTCGGTCCGCTCGGGGGTGGAGACGCCCGCGATGGCCAGCACGAGGCGGCCGACCGGGTCGGCGGAGAGGGTGCAGTAGCCGATCAGGTCGTCGAAGGTGGCGTAGCGGGAGGTGGTCTGGTCCACCCGGTTGGCCTCGATCAGACGGCGGAACGGTTCGGGGGTGAGGCCGTGCCGGTCGACCAGCGGGACGAGCGCGCTCATCAGCGGGTGGCGGGGGCGGTCCGCGCCGTCCGCTCCGGAGCCGCCGGCGGTGCGCAGGGCCGTCTCGAAGACCCGGTCGAGGTCCTGCTCCAGTCCGTCGAGCAGGGCGAGCCGGAAGGCGGTCTCCTGCGGAGCCGGCGGGCCGGACTGGTCCGAAGGGGTGGCGGGGGGCGTCTGCTCGACCCCGAGCAGCCGGGCGGTGGCGGCCGGGTCGGCCAGGTCGCCGTCGCCGGCGTCGTCGACCAGGCGGGCGAAGCCGTACACCGCCATCAGGTCGTCGCGCCAGGCCGCGGGCAGGAAGAACGGGGCGACGGGGAAGTTCTCCGCGCCCGCCTTGTCCAGGGTCTGTCCTGCGGAACCGTTCACCGGCGTATCTCTGGGCTGGGCCGAAGCCGACACTGCTGTCACTCCCCCGTTCTACACCGCTTGGCACGACCGGTCCGACTCGGACACGCGTCCGAGCGCGGGCGTCACGCACGGCACACCGCCCCCGCGACCACCAGGCTGACACGCCCGGGCGCGCCGGAGAAGAGCGCCCCGCCGGGGCACCGGGCGCTCGCCTCCGCGCCGGGCGGCGGGAAAGGCGCGGGGCCGGCTCCGGAAGCTCCGGAACCGGCCCCGCGGGAGTGTGAGGGGACTACGGTCGCTCGCCGCGCTCGTAGCGGCTCACGACCTCCTCGGTGGGTCCGTCCATGACCAGCTCGCCGGCCTCGATCCATATGGTCCGCTCGCAGACCTCGCGGATCGAGTTGTTGTCGTGGCTGACCAGGAAGACCGTACCGGCGGACTTGCGCAGCTCGTCGATCCGCCGCTTGCTGCGCTGCTGGAAGGCCTGGTCGCCGGTGGCGAGGGCCTCGTCGATCAGCAGCACGTCGTGGGTCTTCGCGGCGGCGATCGAGAAGCGCAGCCGGGCGCCCATGCCGGAGGAGTAGGTGCGCATCGGCAGGGAGATGAAGTCGCCCTTGTCGTTGATGCCGGAGAACTCGACGATGTCCTGGTAGCGGGCCCTCACCTGGGCCGGGGTCATGCCCATGGCCAGGCAGCCGAGGACGACGTTGCGCTCACCGGTGAGCTCGTTCATCAGCGCGGCGTTGACGCCCAGCAGCGAGGGCTGGCCGTTGGTGTAGATGCCGCCCTTCTCGGTCGGCAGCAGGCCGGCGATGGCGGCCAGCATGGTCGACTTGCCGGAGCCGTTGGAGCCGATCAGCCCGATCGCCTCGCCCTTGTACGCGGTGAAGCTGATGCCCTTGACCGCGTGCACCTCGCGCACGCCGGAGGCGCGCTTGCGGCTGATGATGCGGCTCAGCGCCGAGGTGGCGCTGCCCTTGCCGGAGCCGGCGCCGTGCACCTTGTAGACGATGTGCACGTCGTCGACGACGACGGTGGGCTCGCGGGCGACGTCCGCGTCCGTGACGGTGTCGTTGTTGCTCAGGTCGATGTCAGCCACGGCCGTACTCCTCCTCGGCCTTCCAGAAGAAGACGTATCCGACGACGAACATGCCCACGCCCCAGGCCAGGCCGTACGCCCACTGGTGCGGCGGGAGGGTCTGGTGCACCGGCTGGTGCGGGTTGTAGATGACCGGCGCGAAGGCGTGCCGCAGCAGGTCCATGTAGATCGACGCCGGGTTGAGCGACATCAGCGTCTGGATGTAGTGCGGCCAGTGCGTGATCTTGTCCTGGATGCTGAACATCACACCGGACAGGAACATCCAGGCGCGCATCACGAACGGGATCAGCTGGGAGATGTCGCTGGTCCGGGAGCCGAGCCGGGCCATCACCAGGGAGATGCCGGTGTTGAAGAGCGTCTGCAGGAGCAGCGCCGGGATGATCAGCAGCCAGGTCCGGCCCGGGGTGATGCCGGCGGCGAGCACGGTGACGACCAGGACGACCATCGAGATCAGCAGCTGCTGGAGCTGGATCACGGTGAAGGCGATCGGGAGGCTGGCCCGGGGGAAGTGCAGCGCCCGGATCAGCCCGAGGTTGTCGGAGATCGCCCGGGTGCCGGCCTGCACCGCGTTCTGGGTGAACTGGAAGACGAAGACGCCGATGCACAGCCAGGCGATGTAGGTGTTGTCCGGGAAGCCCTGCTTGCTCGCCAGGATCACGCCGAAGACCAGGTAGAACACCGCGCAGTTGAGCAGCGGGGTCACCACCTGCCACAGCTGGCCGAGCTTGGCGTTGGTGTACTGGGCCACCAGGCGGGCGGTGGCGAAGGCCCAGATGAAGTGGCGCCGGGCCCAGAGCTGCTTGGAGTAGGCGAACAGGCCGGGACGGGCGCCGCTCACCGCCAGACCGTACTTGTCCGCAAGCTGCTTGGGGGTCAGGCCCGCGTCCGCCCCCCTGGGGGCCGAGAGGCTGACGGGTTCACTCACTGTCGACACATTCGTCCTTCACGCGGGATCGGTCGGGGCGGCCGGTCGGCGGGGTCCGCCGGTCGTGCGCCGATGGGGATCCACTGGGATCTCGGGGGAGCCGGCCGGTGTGTGGGCACCGGCCGCAGCGATCGATCATCCGATGCGGATGCCATCAGATGTGATCAGATGATCGGAGGTCGGCCCAGCCTGGTCAGTCGCCAGACGGTACGCCACCGCATGGGCCGCCGCGCACCGCAGGGTTCGCGCCAGCCCGCCCGGAACCCGCCCCACCAGGCCTTCAGCGCCTCCGGGGAGGGGCGGCGGGCCAGGGTCAGCAGGAACCAGGTTCCCAGATAGAGAGGCACCAACAGGGCCGGAAGGTTCCGCCTCGCGAGCCAGACCCGGTTGCGGGCCACGTTGTGGAAGTAGCTCGCGTGGCGGGCGGGCGAGGTCGTGGGGTGATGCAGCACCACGTCCGCCCGGTAGTCGATGGCCCACCCGGCGTCCAGCGCGCGCCACGCGAGGTCGGTCTCCTCGTGGGCGTAGAAGAACTCGGCGGGCAGCTGCCCGGCCTGCTCGAACACCTTGCAGCGCACCGCGCTCGCGCCGCCCAGGAAGGTCGTCACCCGGGACGAGCGCAGCGGGTCGCTGGCGCGCAGCCGGGGGACGTGCCGGCGCTGGGTGACACCGGTGTCCGGGTCGGCGATCCGGAAGGAGACGATGCCCAGCTCCGGGTCGGCGGTGAAGGCCTCACGCAGCAGGCGGGCCGAGTCGGTGCGCGGCAGGTTCCCGTCGTCGTCCAGGAAGAGGACGGCGTCGACCTCCGCGCCGTCCCGGCCGAACAGCTCGATGCCGACGTTGCGCCCGCCCGGGATGCCCAGGTTCTCCGGCAGCTCGACGGTGCGCACGCCCTCCGGCAGCGGGGGCAGCTCCACGCCCTGGCCGACCACGGCCAGCTCGACCGCCGGGCCCTCCTGGGCGCGGACGGCCTCGATCAGGGCGTTGAGCTCGGCGGGCCGGTTGCCCATGGTGATGATCACGGCACCGAGGCGGAAGTCCTCCGCCGTGCCCGGCGCGCTCATCGCAGCCTGCTGGAGAGGACGATGCTCAGCAGGTGCAGCACGGTCTGGAGCATCGCGATCGCGGCCAGGACGACCACCGCGAGCCGGGTGAAGAGCAGTCCGCCGTGCACGGCGTCGGCGACGCCGGCGGCCAGGATGAGCAGCGAGGCCTCGACCGCGCCGACCAGGCGGTGGAACTTCAGGAAGGAGGCCGCCCGACGGGCCTTGGCGACGGAGGCCGAACGCGGCACCGAGGCGCTGTCCTCGACGGCCGTCAGGCCGCTGCGGGCGCGGGCCACGTCCACCAGGTCGGTCTCGGACTTGATCAGGATCGCGCCGAGCGCGGCCAGGGTGCCGAGGAAGGCCCACTCCCAGTGCGACCCGGTGCCCTCGCGGTGCAGCAGGTCGGTGGCGCGCAGGCCGAGGCCGGTCAGCAGCGCCGCCTCGGACATGTAGTGGCCGACCCGGTCCAGGTAGACGCCGGTGAGCGAGGTCTGCCGGCGCCAGCGGGCCACCTCGCCGTCCACGCAGTCCAGCAGCAGGTAGACCTGGATCAGCAGGGCGCCCAGGACGGCGCCCGCGATGCCCGGCAGGACCAGCGCGGCACCGGCCAGGATGCCGGTGACCATCATCAGGTACGTCAGACCGTTGGGCGTGATCGCCGTCACGGTGGAGAGCACCCGGGTGATCCGCAGCGAGATCTTCCGCATGTACAGGCGACCGGCCCAGTGCTCGGCACTGCGGCGCTGGAGCATGCCCTCCGGGTGGATCACCGCGCGCAGTTCCTCGATCGAGGGCCGGCGGGTCAGGTCCACCGGGGGCCGTTCGGCGCCCGCGGTGGAGGGGTCAGCTGTTGACGGCTTGGACATAGTCGGCGTACGCGTCCCTGATTGCGGAAGGGGAGAGGTCGAGGTGTTCGAGGATGGTGAAGCGCCCCGGTCGGGTGTTCGGAGCGTAGTGCACCGCTTCGGTGAACTCCGCCTCGGTGAAGCCGATCTGAGCCGCGGTCACCGGCAGTCCGTGGCTCGCCAGGCGCTCCACGATCAGACCGGTCAGCTCGCGCTCGCCCCGCAGGAAGCTGGCGAAGGCGGCGCCGAGGCCGACCTGCTCGCCGTGCTGGGCGGACCGCTTGGGATACAGCACGTCCAGGGCATGCGAGATCTCGTGGCAGGCACCCGACGAGGGCCGGGTGCTGCCCGCGATGTTCATCGCGATGCCGGACAGTACCAGGGCCTCGGCGAGCGCCGTCAGGAGGTCCTGGTCCTGGGTGCTCCCCGGGTGCCGCAGCAGGTTCTCGCCCGCCGAGCGGGCCATCGCCACGGCCAGACCGTCCACCGGCTCGCCGGTCACCGCGTGCGACAGCTCCCAGTCCGCGCACGCGGAGATGTTGGAGACGACGTCGCCCACGCCGGCCGCCACGAAGCGCTGCGGGGCCTGCCGGATCACGTCCAGGTCGACCACGATGCCGATCGGGCTGGGCACCCCGTAGGAGCCGCGGCCGGCGTCGTTGTCCAGGGTGGAGACCGGCGAGCAGATGCCGTCGTGGGCCAGGTTGGTGGCGACCGCGACCAGCGGCAGGCCGACCCGGGCCGCGGCGTACTTGGCGGCGTCGATGATCTTGCCGCCGCCGAGGCCGACCATCGCGTCGTAGTGGCCGCCGCGCATCGCCTCGGCCAGCCGCACCGCGCTGTCCAGGCTGCCGTCGTCCACGTTGTACCAGTCGGCGCCGGGCAGGGCCGGCTCCAGGCGGCGGCGCATGGCCGAGCCGGAGCCGTTGCTGATCGCGACCGCGATCCGGCCCGAGGCCGACAGCCGCTGGTCCGCGAGGATGCCGCCGAGCGCGTCCAGCGCGCCCGGGCGGATCTCGACGAACAGCGGCGACGGGACCAGTCGGGTCAGTACCGGCACGCGATCTCCCGCGCCTTCGCCAGGTCGTCGTGGTTGTCGACCTCGACCCAGGAGACCTCGCCGATCGGCTGGACGTCGATCCGCAGGCCGCGGTTCACCATCTCCTGGTAGCCGTCCTCGTAGTACAGCTGCGGGTCGCGCTCGTAGGTGGCGCGCAGCGCGTCGGTCAGGTCGGCGGCGGCGGACGGGTTGATCACCGTGAGGCCGATGTACTCGCCGCTCGCCTCGGCCGGCTCCATCAGCTTGGTGATCCGGCGCATGCCGGTGGCCGGGTCGACGACGACCTTCATCTCCTCGTCGGCGAGCTTCTTCACCGTGTCGAGGGCGAGCAGGATGCCGGGGGCGGCGCCGGCGTCGGTCAGGCGCCGGTTGCCCTCCAGCATGGTGCGCTGGACGGAGGCCGGGTGGACGGTGTCGCCGTTGGCGAGCAGCAGGCCCTCGGCGAACAGGTCGCGGGCGCACCAGAGCGAGTAGGCGTTGTTCCACTCCTCGGCCTTGTCGTTCTCGACGAGGTGGAGCTTGACGCCGTACTTGCTCTCCAGGGCGTCCTTGCGGTCGTACACCGCCTCCTTGCGGTAGCCGACGACGATCGCGGCATCGCGCAGATCGACCTCGGCGAAGTTGCCGAGCGTGAGGTCCAGGACGGTCCGTTCCCCGTCGACCGGCACCAGCGCCTTGGGCAGGGTGTCGGTGTACGGGCGCAGCCGGCGGCCGGCGCCGGCTGCCAGAACGAGGCCGATCATGCGGGTCTCCTGATCCGTCGTGCTGTGCGCGGGGCCGTGCCGGGGGCGGCGGCGCCACCGGGACCCCCGGTCCGGTGTTCGACCGGGCCGGGCGGCGGCGCGCCGGTGCCGGCACAGATCCGGGCACCGTGTCGTATGTGATGGTAGGCGACCGGGGCCACCGGCCAGAACGCGCCCGCCCTGCCCGGGGGCGGCGGACGGGCGGCCGCGGAGGGCCCGTCGAACGGCCGTCGGGCCGCCCGGGGGCCGCACCGGATCCGCCCGGGCGCCGTCGGCGGGACGGTGCGGGGAGGCCGTGAGGAGGCGCCGGACCGGTCGAACGGGCTCCGAACGCGCGCCGAACGGTTCTGCGAATTCTGTGACTCTTACGAGGGCATCCCGGACCCTTCTCTGGACGGTTTCCGACTCCTCCGGGTCATGATCCGCCCGGTTGTGCGTGGGACCCCTGCCGACCGCCACCCATACGGCAGACTGGATGCCGACGCCGGCGCCGGTGCCCCCGCTGTGTCCGCCGCACTCCGCCCGGTGTGTCGGAGACACCCGATGCTCCCGTTGCTCCCGCTCCCGAAAGAGGCCCCATGCCCCAGAGTCTTCCGACCGATCCCACGCACTTCGCGGCCGAGATCGACACCGGTCTCGACGTGGAGACCGATGTGACGGTCGACCCCCGGGCCACCGGGTCCGCCCCCGTCGGAACCGAGATCCTGCTGGAACTGGTCGACGACGCGGGCGTCACGATCGGCACCGGCGAGAAGCTCTGGGCCCACCAGCAGCCGGGCCGGCTGCACCGGGCCTTCTCGGTCTTCCTGTTCGACCGCCAGGGCCGGCTGCTGCTCCAGCGCCGGGCCCTCGGCAAGTACCACTCCCCCGGCGTCTGGTCGAACACCTGCTGCGGCCACCCGTACCCGGACGAGCCGCCGTTCGTCGCCGCCGCCCGGCGCACCGCCGAGGAGCTAGGTGTCGCACCGGCGCTGCTGTGCGAGGCGGGCACCGTCCGCTACGACCTGCCGGACGAGGCGTCCGGGCTGATCGAGCGGGAGTGGAACCACCTGTTCGTGGGACTGGTCACCGCGCCGGTCGAGCCCGACCCGGAGGAGGTGGACGACTTCGCCTTCGTGACCGCGCAGGAGCTGCGCGAGCTGCGGGCGGAGCGGCCGTTCTCGGTCTGGTTCGAGACGGTCTTCGAGGCCGCGCTGCCGGGCATCCGGGAGATCGCCGGGCGGGACTGGTAGTCCGCCCGCCCCGGCCGGTGGTCCGGCCGTCCCGACCGGCGGTCCGGAGGTGTCGGCCGTCGGTCCGGCGTCCGGCCCGGCCGGTCAGTGGTCGGGCCCCGGGGGAACGGGCAGCGAGGCCCAGATGACCTTGCCGCCCTCCCCCGTGTCTTCGACGTCGCACACCCCACCGGCCTGCAGGGTGACGCTCTTCACCAGCAGCAGGCCGCGCCCGCCGGTGCGTCCGGTGTCGTTCTCCAGCGCCTTCGGCCGGTACGGGTCCCCGTCCTCGACCGACACCCGCACCCAGGCCCGGCGCAGCGACAGCTCGGTGACCACCTCGGGCGACAGCTCGGCGGCGTGCGTCACCGCGTTGCTCACCAGCTCCGAGACGATCAGCAGCAGGTCGTCCACCAGCTCCTGGTAGCGCACCCCGGTCATGCCCTGGGCCAGCAGGCGGTCGCGCACCGCGTGCCGGGTGAGCGGCACCGAGGCCTCGGTGGCGGGCACCGGGAAGCGCCACACGCCCTCGGTGGGGCCCGCGGAGGCCGTGGCCCCGACCGGGCCCTCCCCCCGCCTGCCGCGTCTCGGTTCGGCCTTCGCCGCTCCGCTGATCTGCTCCACGTCCAGCCGCCCTTCGTCCGCGACCCGGGAATCAGGCGATCCGCTTCATGGCGCCCTCGGTCCACAGAGGCTAGGAGAGCCGTCGCGGCGGGTGCGGCACCGTCGACAAGTTGCCCGTGTCGGACCGCTTCCGGCCGCAACCGACCGCGGGCGGTGCGGGAGTCGACCGGTTCCTTCGCGGACCCCACCGGTTCGGGCCGGATTCGAGCGCGTTCACAGGCCGTACCAACCTGTGCGGGCGGTGCGCCGCGGCCCCGTGCCCCCGGAGCGGCCCGACCAGGATGTCGGTCGACGCGGCCCCGAGGAAGCGCAGGTGAGAAGCACTCCAGAACCCTGGTAATGTTCTCTCTGTCGCCGAGGGGGCGAGGAAAAAGCCCCCGAAGCACACACCCAGTCCGGGTGGCGGAATGGCAGACGCGCTAGCTTGAGGTGCTAGTGCCCTTTATCGGGCGTGGGGGTTCAAGTCCCCCCTCGGACACAGCCGAAATTCCCCGTGGAGGCCGAAAGGCTTCCACGGGGAATTTCGTTTTTCGGGCCGCCCCTTTCCCCCGGGCCGGCCCCGGTCGCCGTCCCTGGCCACCGCCCTCCCTGGCGCTGTGGCGTCCGTCTCCTCGCCGGTCCGCATCGGCCCGGACGCCGGACACGAGATGGCAACAATCGGATGGTTTGAGCTTCCTCTGAGGTTTTCGCCCCTTTTTGGACCTTAGGCTGCTCTCCGTTTGTCCGAAATACCGACGCAAAATCGCAAAAACACCGACACCACCCGATGAACCACGAGCGAGAGGACCGATACGTTGAGTGAGCCCGAATCGTCGACGGCATCACACCAGAACTACCGCCGATCGCTCGGAACGATCAGCCTGACCGCGGTCGGGCTGGGGTCGATCATCGGCTCCGGGTGGCTGTTCGGTGCCGAGCGGGCCGCCAAGCTCGCCGGACCCGCCTCGATCCTCGCCTGGGTGATCGGTGCCGCGGTGGCGCTGACCATCGCGCTCACCTACAGCGAGCTGGGCTCGATGTTCCCCAAGGCCGGCGGCATGGTCCGGTACGGCCAGTACTCGCACGGCTCGCTGGCCGGCTACCTGGCGGCCTGGGCCAACTGGATCGCCATCGTCTCGGTCATCCCGGGTGAGGCCACCGCCTCCGTGCAGTACATGAGCTCCTGGCACTTCGGCTGGGCGCAGGGGTTGTACGACGGCAAGGAGCTGACCCTCAGCGGCGTGGCGCTGGCCAGCGTGCTGCTGCTCGTCTACTTCGCCCTCAACTGGTTCGCGATCACGCTGTTCGCCAAGACCAACACCGCGATCACCGTCTTCAAGGTCGTCGTCCCGACGGTGACCGCCGGTGCGCTGCTCTTCGCGCACTTCGACTCGGCGCACTTCACCGACCACGGCGGCTTCGCGCCGAACGGCTGGAGCTCGGTGTTCACCGCCGTCGCGGTCTCCGGCATCGTCTGGGCCTTCAACGGCTTCCAGTCCCCGCTGAACCTGGCCGGCGAGGCCAAGAACCCCGGCAAGTCGCTGCCGAAGGCCGTCATCGGCTCGATCCTGATCGCCCTGGTGATCTACGTCGCGCTCCAGATCGCCTTCCTCGGCGCCATCCCGGGCGGCGACCTGGCGAACGGCTGGAGCAACCTCTCCTACACCTCGCCGCTGGCCGACCTGGCCATCGCCTGGGGCCTCAACTGGCTCGCGATCACGCTCTACGCGGACGCCTTCATCTCCCCCTCCGGCACCGGCATGATCTACGCAGCCACCACCTCGCGCATGATCCACGGCGTGCAGGAGAACGGCCACCTGCCGAAGATCTTCGGCAGGGTCGACGCCAAGACCGGCATCCCGCGCCCGGCGCTGGTGCTCAACCTGGTGGTCGCGTTCATGTTCCTCGCGGTCTTCCGCGGCTGGGGCTCGCTGGCCGAGATCGTCTCGGTGGCCACCGTGATCTCGTACATCACCGGCCCGGTCGCCGTGATGGCGCTGCGCCGCCTGGCCCCCGAACTGCCGCGGCCGGTCCGGCTGCGCGCCATGCCGGTGATCGCCCCGATCGCGATGATCTTCGGCTCGCTGGTGCTCTACTGGGCCCGCTGGCCGCTCACCGGCAAGGTCATCCTGCTGATGGCCGCCGGTCTGCCGATCTGGGCCTGGTACGAGCTGCGCAAGCCGTTCGCCGTGCTGAAGCCGCACCTGAAGGCGGGCGCCTGGATGGTCGCGTACCTGTTCGTGATGGCCGGCGTCTCCTGGGCGGGCAGCGCCGACTTCGGCGGGCACGGCTACCTGCCGGAGGGCTGGGACCTGCTGATCGTCGCCGCGATCGGGCTGGCGTTCTACTACTGGGGCGTCGCCAGCGCCTGGGCCAACCCCTCGCTGGCCGCGGTCCGCGAGGAGATGCTGGAGGCCGAGGGCGCCGAGGCGGCGGAGCCGTCCCGGGTCTGATCCTCGTCACACGGTGAAGGGCCGGTCGGATTCCTCCGACCGGCCCTTCGGCGTCTCTCGCGGGAGTGTGCGTTCCGTCGCCGTGTGCGCGGTGCGTTCCGTTGGCGCGTGCGTGGAGCGCTCCGTTGGCGCGTGCGCGGTGCACCTCGTTCCCGCGTGCGCGGTGCGCTTCGTTCCCGGTGTGCATCCATTCTGCCGTGGGCGGCACCCCCGGGTCACCGTCTTCGGGGATGATCTTCGTCGCGTTCTCCGCGCCTAGCGTGGTGGCGGGCGGTCCTCGGCAGGAGGGCCCGGCTACAGGGAGCGTCGTCGACGTGACGGAAGCACAGCGGTACGGTCAGGATCCGGTCCTCGCGCGGGAGCTGGTCGCGATGATGGCCGAGGACGGCGCGGCCGCCCGGCTGGCGAACAGCCCCGACCTGGCCGAGCAGGCGGCCTGGCGGCGGCTGACCGCCCGGCACGGGGACCGGCTCGCGGAGATCATGGCGGCGCACGGCTGGCCGACCGAGCGCGCCGTCGGCCCCGAGGCCGCCCGAGCGGCGTGGCTGGTGGCGCAGCACGCGGACCGGCAGCTCGACGTCCAGCGGCGGGCGGCGGCACTGATGGGCGAGGCCGTCGCCCGGGGTGAGGCGGGCGCCCGCGACCTGGCCTTCCTCCAGGACCGGCTGGCGGTCAACGAGGGCCGGGAGCAGCGCTACGGGACGCAGATCGGCGCGGTGGCGGACGGCCGCCCGGTGCCGTGGCCGTGCGAGGAGCCGGAGCGGCTGGACGAGCGGCGCGCGGAGGTGGGCATCGAGCCGTTCGACGAGTACACCGCGCGGTTCGCTCCGAAGTAACCGTCAGGTCCGCCGGTCGGGATTGACTCTTGCGCGCGGCCACCCGGGCCGCATTGACTGACCTTCGGCTAGCGCTGCTAGTTGAAGGGCGGACGAGAGGACGATCGGTGCGGCAGTACGCGGAGTACAGCGACCAGTACATCGACGGCGAGTGGCGGCCCTCCGGGGACGCCGGGTCGATCACCGTACTGAACCCGGCGACCGAACAGGTGCTGGCCACCGTGCCGGCCGGCGGCACGACCGACGTCGACACGGCGGTGACGGCGGCCCGCCGGGCGGCCCGCGCCTGGGGCACGACCACCCCCGAGGAGCGGCTGGCGCTGCTGACCCGGCTGCGGGACGGGATCGCCGCCGCGCAGAACGAGATCACCGAGACGGTCGTCGCCGAGCTGGGCTCCCCGGTCGGCTTCGCCGGCGCCGTGCACGCCGGGCTGCCGCTCGCCGTGGCGACCTCCTACCTGACCCTCCTTGCCGAGCACCCCTTCGAGGAGCGGATCGGCAACTCGGTGGTGCACGCCGAGCCGGCCGGGGTGGTCGCGGCGATCACGCCGTGGAACTACCCGCTGCACCAGATCGTCGCCAAGACCGTCCCGGCCCTGGCGGCCGGCTGCCCGGTGGTCCTCAAGCCGGCCGAGGACACCCCGCTGGTGGCCCGGCTGTTCGCCCGGCTGGTGCACGCGGCCGGGTTCCCGGCGGGCGTCTTCAACCTGGTGACCGGCACCGGGGCGGTGGCGGGCGCGGCGCTCGTCGGGCACCGGGACGTGGACCTGGTCTCGTTCACCGGTTCCACCGCCGTCGGCCGGCAGGTCGCCGAGACGGCCGGCCGGGGGCTGAAGCGGGTCTCCCTGGAGCTGGGCGGCAAGTCGGCCAACGTGGTGCTGCCCGGCGCCGACCTGGCCCGGGCGGTCAAGGCGAACGTCGCCAACGTCTTCGCCAACTCGGGCCAGACCTGCAACGCGCTGACCCGCCTGCTGGTGCACGAGGACCAGTACGAGGAGGCGGTCGCCCGGGCCGAGGAGGTCGCCGCCCGGTACCGGCCGGGCGACCCGACCGACCCGCAGACCCGGATCGGCCCGCTGGTCAACGCCAGGCAGCTGGCCCAGGTGCGCGGCTACATCGACGGCGCGCTGGCCGAGGGCGCCCGGCTGGTCGTCGGCGGCTCGGAGCCGGTCACCGAACCCGCCACCGGCTACTACGTCCGCCCGACCGTGCTCGCCGACGTGACCCCGGAGATGACGGTGGCCCAGGAGGAGGTCTTCGGCCCGGTCCTGGCGATCCTCCGCTACCGCGACGAGGACCACGCCGCCGAACTCGCCAACGGCACCCCGTACGGTCTGGCCGGCGGCGTCTGGGCCCGCGACACCGACACCGCCGCCGCCTTCGCCCGCCGCCTCGACACCGGCCAGGTGGACCTCAACGGCGGCCGCTTCAACCCGCTCGCGCCCTTCGGCGGCTACAAGAGCTCCGGCCTCGGCCGGGAGCTGGGCCGGCACGGGCTGGAGGAGTTCCTCCAGTACAAGTCCCTGCAGTACTAGCGGATCCGGTGCACGGGGCGGGGCGGGGCGGGGCCGACGAACGGCTGACGGCTGACGGCTGACGGCTGACGGCTGACAACGTTCAGCGAACAGATGACAGATTTCGAAATCTGTCATCTGTTCGCCGTTCGCCGTCAGACCAGGTCGACGCCCGGGTAGAGCGGGTACGGGGCGAGCAGGTCGGCGGCGCGCTTGGCGGTGGCGTCGCGGAGGGCGGCGTCCAGGGTGTACGCGGCCTTGGACGGGGAGCCCTTGGCCGTGGTGACGGGGGCGGTGGCGCGCAGGACGGTGTGGATCAGGTCGGCGATCTCGTCCATCTCGGCGGTGCCGAGGCCGCGGGTGGTGAGGGCCGGGGTGCCGAGGCGGACGCCCGAGGTGTACCAGGCGCCGTTCGGGTCCTGCGGGACGGAGTTGCGGTTGGTGACGATGCCCGAGTCGAGCAGCGCCGCCTCCGCCTGGCGGCCGGTCAGGCCGTAGCCGGAGACGTCGGCGAGGACCAGGTGGTTGTCGGTGCCGCCGGTGACCAGCTTCCCGCCGCGGCGCAGCAGGCCCTCGGCGAGCGCCTGGGCGTTGGCGACGACGGCGCGGGCGTAGGCCTGGAACTCGGGGCGGCGGGCCTCGGCGAGGGCTACCGCCTTGGCGGCCATCACGTGGGAGAGCGGGCCGCCGAGCACCAGCGGGCAGCCGCGGTCGACGTGCTCGGCCAGTTCGGACTGGCACAGCACCATGCCGCCGCGCGGGCCGCGCAGGGACTTGTGGGTGGTGGTGGTGACGATGTGGGCGTGCGGGACCGGGTCGTGGTCGCCGGTCAGCACCTTGCCCGCGACCAGGCCGGCGAAGTGCGCCATGTCGACCATGAGGGTCGCGCCGACTTCGTCCGCGATCTCGCGCATCCGGCGGAAGTCCACCAGCCGCGGGTAGGCGGAGTAGCCGGCCACGATGATCAGCGGGCGGAACTCGCGGGCGGTCTCGCGCAGCGCGTCGTAGTCGATCAGGCCGGTGGCCGGGTCGGTGCCGTAGCTGCGCTGCTCGAACATCTTGCCCGAGATGTTGGGCCGGAAGCCGTGGGTGAGGTGGCCGCCGGTGTCCAGGGACATGCCGAGCATCCGCTGGTTGCCGAGCTCCTGGCGCAACCGCGCCCAGTCCTCCTCGGTGAGGTCGTTGACGTTGCGCACCGCGGCGCGCTCCAGCGCCGGGCTCTCGACCCGCTGGGAGAGGACGGCCCAGAACGCGGTGAGGTTGGCGTCGATGCCGGAGTGCGGCTGGACGTAGGCGTGGTCGGCGCCGAACAGCTCACGGGCGTGCTCGGCGGCGATGCCCTCGACGGTGTCGACGTTGCGGCAGCCCGCGTAGAAGCGGCGGCCGACGGTGCCCTCGGCGTACTTGTCGCTGAGCCAGTTGCCCATCGTGAGCAGGACGGCCGGGGAGGCGTAGTTCTCGCTGGCGATGAGCTTGAGCGAGCCGCGCTGGTCCGCCAGCTCCTGTCCGATCGCGGCGGCGATCCGCGGTTCGACGCCGGCGACCACGTCGAGGGCGCTGCGGAAGGCGGTGTCGGCCGCGGCGGAGGCGGCGGTGTGGGGCTGCTGGGCCATGGCGGTCTCCTGGTGGGGATGCGGGGGCCCAGGCGCTCGGCAAGTTCACGTGAGGATTCACGGGGCCGCTTCCCGATGGTTGATTCCATCCCTACGCGCCAGTTGCGGCCCACCGGGATCGTACCAACACCGGAGGGACTGTGGCGGAGGTCTCAGAATGCGGAACGGGCAGTCCGTTTCAGCATGGTATGTCCGTTCTTTTGCAACGCGAGTGTTTCAGCGAAATGAAGCCGCCACATTTCCCGAAACAGTTCGAAAGGAATGACCCGAACGTCCGCCAAAGGTGATTTGCGGAACCTCGGACGCATCCGATCAAATGGCGCTCGAACAGCCGCCGGGAAACCCCCGGAGGCCGTACCGGAAATACACACCAGCGCACCCTCACCCATGGGGCGGCGGAGAATTCGGGGGTTACGCCTCATGGCAGTGGTCGACACCGTCCCAGGCACCGCGGCCGGGCCCGTGCCCGCCGCCGACCCCGGCCCGCTCCGCCGGATCCTGCGGGACCGGGTCGGCGCCTCCGCCCTGGCGGTGGTGGTGCTGTTCCTGCTGCTCGCCCTCGGCGCCCCGCTGGTCGCCGCGCTGTACGGGAAGAACCCGGTCGACCACTACGGCCAGAACGCTCCGGGCCTGCTCAGCGACAGCGGCCTGCCGATGCTGCCGAACGGCGGCATCTCCGGGGACTTCTGGTTCGGCCTGGAGCCCGGCCTCGGCCGGGACGTGTTCACCCAGCTGCTGTACGGCATCCGCACCTCGCTGCTGATCGCCTTCGCGGCCGCCGTGGTGACCACCACGCTGGGCGTGCTGGTCGGCGTCGCGGTCGGCTACCTCGGCGGGATCACCGACCGGTTGTTCGGATTCCTCGCCAATGTACTGCTGGCCTTTCCCACGCTGCTCCTGCTGCTCGCGCTCAGCCCGGTGATCCAGTCCCGGCTGGTCGACCCGGGCACCGCGGAACCGGAGTGGATGCAGTTCCTGGTGCTGATCCTGGTTTTCTCGGCGTTCGGCTGGATTCCGCTCGCGCTTTCCCTGCGGGCCACCGTCCGCTCGCTCCGGGAAAGGGATTTCGTGCAGTCCGCGCGGGCCCAGGGCGCGAGCCGATTCCATGTCGTCGTCCACGAACTCCTGCCGAATGTGCGCTCGCAGCTGCTGGTGCACGCCACCATGGCGGTGCCGACCTTCGTCGCCTCCGAGGCCGCGCTGTCCTTCCTCGGCGTCGGCGTCACCGAGCCGGTCCCGGACTGGGGGCGGATGATCGCGCGCGGCTCCGAGGTCTTCCAGGCCGACCCCACCTACATGGTGTTCCCCGGCGTGGCGCTGCTGCTGTTCGTCATCGCCTTCAACCTGCTCGGCGACGCCGTCCGGGACGCGCTGGACCCACGCGCCGGCACCGCCCGCTGAGGCCCCTCGGCCCTCCCGAGGCCCCTTCTTCTCGCCGCTCCCAAGACCCTTCCCCCCTCCCCACCATCACCCGAGCCCGCCCCGGCACGACCGCCGGGGCAAGGAGAGATTCGCCATGCGCTGGACCAGACCGTCCCTCGCCGTCATCGCCACCGCCCTGCTGGCGACCTCCTGCTCGGCCGGCGCGGGCAGCACCACCGGCTCCGGCGGCGCCGGGGCCTCCGCCAAGGAGACCTCCCCGCTGACCGCCGTGCTCGGCAGCGAGCAGGAGAGCGCCGGCCCCGCCCCGGCCGTCCCGGGCGCCCGTGCGGGCGGCACCGTGAACGTGTACAACAGCGTCGAGTTCCGCCACCTCGACCCGCAGAAGGTCTACGCGGGTGCCGCCTACAACGCCTCGCTGCTCTGGGGCCGCCAGCTGACCCAGTACCAGGTCGTGGACGGCAAGGCCAAGCTGGTCGGCGACCTGGCCACCGACACCGGCACCCCGGCCGACGGCGGGCGCACCTGGACGTACAAGCTCAAGCAGGGCGTCGCCTGGGAGGACGGGCAGCCGATCACCGCCCAGGACGTCAAGTACGGCATCGAGCGCACCTTCGGCAAGGGCTACGAGGTCGGCCCGCCGTACTGGCCGCAGTGGCTCACGGGCGAGGCCAGCTACGAGGCGGCGCGCACCAAGTACGCGGGCCCGCAGGCCGGCGACCTCGACGCGATCGAGACGCCGGACGAGCGCACCCTCGTCTTCCACTTCCCGCAGCCGCAGGCCGACGTCCCGTACATGGCCGCGCAGTCCTCCTCCTCCCCGGTGCGCCGGGACAAGGACACCGGGACGGACTACGACCGCCTGCCGTTCGCGACCGGCCCGTACAAGATCGTCGAGCACGTCCAGAACACCCGCATGGTGCTGGAGCGCAACCCGGCCTGGAAGCCCGAGACGGACCCGATCCGCAGCCAGTACCCGGAGAAGTTCGTCTTCACGTACGGCAAGGAGGCGCTCAACCTCAACCAGGAGATCCTCTCCGGGCGGGACGGCGGCGCCAACGCCACCACCGCGGCCGACACCCTCTCCGCCGAGCTGTACCAGACCACCGACACCGACCCGAAGGCCAAGGAGCTGGTGGTCTCCGGCCGGCAGGGTGCCTTCGTCACCCAGCTGATGATCAACAACCAGCGGGTGTCGGACGTCGAGGTCCGCAAGGCGCTGCACCTGGCCTACCCGCGCCAGCAGGCCCGCCAGGTCCAGGGCGGCGCCCGGACCGGCGAACTGGCCACCACGCTCAGCTCGCCCGCGCTGATCGACTGGCAGAAGTACGACCTCTACCCGGTCAAGCCCGAGGGCGACCCGGAGGCCGCCAAGGCCCAGCTCGCCAAGGCCAAGCAGGCGCCCGGCAGCCTGACCTACGCGTACCGGAACACCCCGACCGGGCAGCGCGTCGCCCAGGTGCTGGTCGAGGGCTTCGGCAAGGCGGGCATCACCGTCGTGCCCAAGCCGATCGACCCCAAGGCCTTCCTGGACGAGGTGCACCGCGACGGCGCCCCGTACGACCTGTTCGAGGAGACCAGCTCGGTCGACTGGCCGACCCCGTCCACCCTGATCCCGTTCTCCTTCGACGGCCGGGCCGGCAGCGACATCAACTCCGCGCTCTACCGCAACCCGGAGGTCGACAAGGAGATCGACCGGATCAACCAGATCGGCGAGCCGCGCGCCAAGGCCAAGGAGCTGTACGCGCTGGAGCAGACCGTGATGAAGGACGTGCCGGTGCTGCCGTTCGCCTACCCCACGGTCAACCAGCTGCGCGGCAGCAACGTCGGCGGGGCGTTCATCCACCCGATCTACGGGACCGTCTCGCTGGCCTGGCTGTACCTGAAGTCCTGAGCCGACCGGGGCCCGCTCCCGCCGCCCGTGCGCGGTGGCGGGGCGGGCCCCGGTTCCGCCTCCGGATCCGGTTCCGGCCCCCGGTCCTGTCTCCCCGGCTCCGGCCCCCGGTTCCGCCTCAGTCCCGCACACGTCCGTTTCGCACGCCTCCCCCGTCACGTCGACCCCGGATCGGCCATGCTCTCCTTCGTCCTGCGGCGGACCGCCCAGGCCCTCGCGGTCCTGGTCGCGGTCTCCGCCGCCGCCTTCGCCCTCTTCTACGCCGCGCCCGCCGACCCGGCCCGCGCCGCCTGCGGCCCGCGCTGCGACAGCGGGCAGGTCGCGGCGGTGCGCCAGAGCATGGGCCTGGACCAGCCGCTGCTCACCCAGTACACCGACTACCTGGCCGGGGTCGTCGCCGGGCGGGACATCGGCGACGTGGACGGCTCGACCATCCACTGCGACGCCCCCTGCCTCGGCTACTCCTACCGGCTGCACCAGCCGGTCAGCGAGGCCCTCGCCGACCACCTGCCGGTCACCCTCTCGCTGACCGCCGGGGCGCTCGCCGTCCTGCTGGTGTTCGGCCTCGGCACCGGGTTCGTCTCCGCGCTGCGGCACGGTCGGCGGACCGACCGGCTGCTGTCCGGCTTCACCCTGGTCGGCGCCAGCCTGCAGATCTACTTCCTCGGGTACGTCGCGCAGTGGCTGCTGGTCTACTCCACCGGGCTGCTGCCGCTGCCCTCCTACACCCCGCCGGCCGACGACCTGGCCGCCTGGGCGGGCGGGATGCTGCTCCCCTGGTTCGTCCTCGGCTTCGTCAACTCCGCGGTGTTCGCCCGGCTTTCGCGCTCGCAGCTGCTGGAGACGATGAACGAGGAGTACGTCCGCACGGCCCGCGGCAAGGGCCTGGGACGGCTGCGCGCCCACCTCAAGTACACCTCGCGCGGCGCCGCCGGACCGCTGGTGCAGCTGATCGGGCTGGAGGCCGGGGTGCTGCTCGGCGGAGCCGTGATCACCGAGACGGTGTTCGGGCTGAACGGGGTCGGGCGGTTCGCCGCCGAGGCCGTCGCCGGGCAGGACCTGCCCGCCGTGGTCGGCGCGGTGCTGCTGGCCGCCTGCTTCATGGTGCTGTTCGTCGCGCTGGCCGACCTCGCGGTCGCCTGGCTCGACCCGCGTGTCCGGCTGAACTGATGGGGAGCCCTTCGATGAATTCCACTGTTCCGGGGGCCGGCGTGCGGACCGCAGAGGTGGAGAGCACGGCGACGGAGACCGTCGAGCCGGTGCTGAGCGTCCGCGATCTGACCGTCTCCTTCGCCAACCCGCGCGGCGGTGCGCCGGTGACCGCCGTCCAGGACCTCTCCTTCGACCTCGCCCCGGGTGAAGTCCTGGGCCTGGTCGGTGAGTCGGGCTCCGGCAAGTCGACCGTCGGGCTCGCCGTCCTCGGCCTGCACGACCCGCGCACCACCACCGTCACCGGCTCGATCCGGCTCGACGGGCAGGAGGTCGTCGGCACCGAGGAGTCCGCGCTGCGCGGGGTGCGGGGCGGAAAGGCGGCGCTGGTCTTCCAGGACGCGCTCACCTCGCTCAGCCCCTTCCACGGCGTGGGCGCCCAGCTCGCCGAGATGTACCGGCTGCACCACCCGGGCACGGGCCGGGCCGAGGCGGGCCGGCGGGCGGCCGAGATGCTCGACCGGGTCGGCATCCCGACGGCCCGGACGCGCGACTACCCGCACCAGTTCTCCGGCGGCATGCGCCAGCGCGTGATGATCGCGATGGCGCTGATGAACGACCCCAGGCTGCTCATCGCGGACGAGCCGACCACCGCCCTGGACGCCCGCGTCCAGCGGCAGGTCCTCGACCTGCTCGGCGAGTTGCAGCGCGAGCACGGGACGGCGGTGCTGCTGGTCAGCCACGACCTGGGCGTGGTCGCCGGGACGACGGACCGCACGCTGGTGCTGCGCGGCGGGGTCGAGGTCGAGTCCGCGCCGACCGCCGAACTGCTGGCCGCACCGCGCGAGCCGTACACCCGGGCGCTGGTGGGCGCGGCGCTCCGGCTGGACTCGGTGCCGGGCACCGCCCTGCCGACGGTCGACGAACCGGCCCCGTCGCGGACGTTCCGGCCGCGGACCGTCGAGCGCCCCGAGCGGTGGCTGGTCGAGGTGGACGACCTGTCCGTGCGCTTCCCCGGGCGCCGGCGCTTCCCCGGCCTGCGGGCCGAACCGGTCCGGGCGGTCGAGGGCGTCGGCCTGCGGATCGCGCCCGGCGAGACGCTCGGGCTGGTCGGCGAGTCCGGCTCCGGCAAGTCCACCACCTCACGGGTCCTGGCCGGGCTGCAACGCCCCACCGGCGGAAGGGTGCTGTACGACGGCCAGGACGTCACCCGACCGGACCGGGAGCTGCGGAAGCGGCTCAGCCGGGAGATCCAGCTGGTCTTCCAGGACCCGTACGCCTCGCTCAACCCGCGCCGGACCGTCGCCCAGACCCTGGACACCCCGCTGCGCCTGCACACCCCGCTGGACCAGGCCGAACGGCGGGAGCGCTCCGCCGAGTTGCTGGAGCAGGTCGGCCTGGAGGCCCGGCACCTGGACCGCTACCCGCACGAGTTCTCCGGCGGGCAGCGCCAGCGGATCGGCATCGCCCGCGCGCTGGCCCCGCAGCCACGCCTGATCATCGCCGACGAGCCGGTCTCCGCGCTCGACGTGTCGGTGCAGGCCCAGGTGCTCAACCTGCTGATGGAGCTGCGCGAACGGCTCGGTGTCGCCTTCCTGTTCGTCTCCCACGACCTCGCGGTGGTCCGGCACTTCTGCGACCGGGTGGCGGTGATGCACCGGGGACGGCTGGTCGAGTCCACCGACCGGGACCAGCTGTTCGCGGCGCCGCACACCGAGTACACGAGGGAGCTGCTGGCGGCGGTGCACTGAGATGACCGATGATCATCGAGGCCCGGCGGGTGAAGCAGCAGGTCGTTCGGCTGCGCCGGTCCGGTTCGAGGCGCTAGCGTGCAGGCGATGTGACGTAGGAGACCCGGGCAAGGAATCACCAATCGAGGGGGCACTTTTGTCGGACGACCTGCTCATCGCAAAGATCAATCACGGCTTCGATCACCTCGACGCCGACGGCGACGGGCTGCTCACCGAGCGGGACCACGTCCTGATGGGCCTCTCGGTGGCCCGCTCGCTCGGCCACCAGGAGGGCTCCGAGGCGGAGGCCGTGATAGTCCGGGCCTACCTGACGACCTGGCACGACCTGCACCTCGCCCGGCTGCCCGCCGGCACCGAAGCGATCACCCGGCAGCAGTTCGTCGCCTCGACCGGCTCGCTCGCCGACGACCCGGAGGCCGCCCAGGAGATCCTCGGCGCGCTCGCCGGGGCCTTCCTCTCCGTCGCCGACGCCGACCGCAGCGGCACGGTGGACGCCGGCGAGTTCTTCGTCTTCCAGCGCGGCCACTTCGCCGGCCTGTCCCGCGACGACGCCGACGAGGCCTTCCGCCACCTCGACACCGACGGCGACGGCGTGCTCTCCGCGGCCGAGTTCACCAACGCGATCATCGAGTTCTGGACCAGCCGCGACCCGGACGCGCCCGGCAACTGGTGGACGGGCAAACCGCCGTACGCCTTCTGAGCCGTACGTCCTCGGTGGTCCGCCCCCGCGATCACGCCAGTGGACGAAGTGCGGGGACGGATCGCCCCAGAGGGAGGCGTCGCTGAGCGGACAGCGGTC